>DRJW01000121.1 GCA_011052055.1 Nitrospirota bacterium | reverse complement strand
GGCGGTGAATGTTGTCGATACCGCCGTCGGGCGAATAATAAAAGCGTGCGGGGAGGCGGGAGCCGATCTACTGATAACCGCCGATCATGGTAACATAGAAAAGATGATAAACGATGACGGCTCCCCTATGACCGCCCACACAACCAACAAGGTTCCCTTTTATTACATAGGCGATCAGTCTTTAAAACTTCGGGAAGGCGGGCGTCTGGCGGATATCGCCCCGACAATGTTAAAACTTTTAAATATCCCACAGCCTGACGAGATGACAGGCGCATCTTTGCTTGTATGAACCGTGGCAAAGCGAAATAGCAACATTATGACAGACCGGATCAGCTACAACTCACTGCGCGATTTTATAAATCGTCTGGAAAAGGGCGGCGAGTTGATAAAAATAAAAGAGAAAGTCTCGCCTATCCTGGAAATAACCGAAATCACTGACCGCGTATCCAAATCGGAAGGCGGCGGCAAGGCGTTGTTATTCGAAAATGTGGAAGGCTCCGATATCCCGGTTCTGATAAACGCATTCGGGAGCGTAAAGCGGATGAGCATGGCTCTGGGCACAGACGATATCGAGAAAATCGCCGACGACATCGACAGCCTGATCCATATGAAGGCGCCAGAGTCGTGGCAGGAGAAAATGGCCGCCCTGCCCACCCTGTTCCGCATGTCGAAATTCCCCCCGAAAGTTATCAGCCACAGCTCCCCGCCCTGCCAGGAGGTTGTGACCATCGGAGAAGAAGTCGACCTTACCCGCCTTCCGGTTTTAAAATGCTGGCCGGACGACGGAGGAAGGTTTATCACGCTACCGTGCGTCATAACAAAATCGGTGGAAGGCGTAAGAAACGTCGGCGTCTACCGCCTGCAGGTGTTCAACCCGAAAACGACGGGGATGCACTGGCACATCCACAAAGACGGCGCCAGCAATTTCGACGACCATAGGCGGGCCGGGCGGAGCAAGATGGAAGTGGCCGTCGCCATTGGATGCGATCCTGCCGTCGTCTACGCCGCCACGGCGCCCCTGCCCCCAGGTATCGATGAGCTTATGCTGGCAGGGTTTATCCGGAACTCCCACGTAGATTTGGTCCAATGCAGAACGGTCGATCTGGAGGTTCCGGCCACGGCGGAGATAGTGCTGGAAGGGTACGTCGATATCAAAGAGACAAGAATAGAAGGCCCCTTCGGCGACCACGCCGGCTATTACTCGTTGACCGGGGACTATCCGGTGTTCCATGTGACCGCCGTCACCCATCGCAAAAACCCGATATACCTTACGACTATCGTCGGCAAGCCCCCGATGGAAGACTGCTATATGGGCAAGGCGACGGAGAGAATTTTTCTTCCACTGCTAAAAACCATCAATCCGGAAATAGTCGATTACGACCTTCCCTGGGAAGGTGTGTTCCATAACTGCGTGATAGTCTCGATCAGAAAACGGTATCCCGCACAGGCCAGAAAACTGATGAGCGCGCTTTGGGGAACGGGGCAGATGAGCCTGGCCAAGATGATCCTGGCGGTGGACGAGTCCGTCGACGTTCACGATTACCGGCAGGTGGCCCGTGAGCTATTGAATCGAATAGATTTTGAAGAGTCTCTGGTGATAACCGAAGGAATTCTGGACGTGCTGGATCATTCAGCTCCCAAACCTCTGCGCGGCGCCAAGATCGGGATCGATATCACCGGCCCGGAGCCGGACGATGAGCGGCAAAGCAGTCTTAGCCAGACGGACAGGTCGTTCGATCCGTTCATAAAAGGATGCGAAGATCATAATGAGATCGTCTCGCTCAACATTCCGTTTACCGAAGTATCCAGTCCGCTTGCGATCATATCAATCGACAAAAAAGCGCCCTGGGACGGGCATCGTATCGCCCGCGAGGCAATACATAACGACGAGGAAGGCGCCGTCAAAATCATAATGGCCCTGGATAAAGATGTCGATCCGTCGAGCCATTCTGTCGCGCTATGGAAGTTTTTCAACAACGTCGATCCGTCACGCGACATTTTCCATGAAGGGGGAAGGCTTTTCGTGGACGCGACCAGAAAAATGAAAGACGAAGGGCATCCGCGAGAATGGCCGGACGAGCTTGTAATGGATGATGAAATAGTAAAACTGGTGGATGAGAAGTGGCCGAGGCTTGGAATAGACAACAGCGCGGTGGAGGATGACCCTAAACCTGATTTCGAATCGGGTCTGGATTGACACGGGGAGGAGAGGCGATGAAAAGTTACAGAAAAGAACTCTGGCTCAACGTGCCGAGCCGGCGCGGGTTTTTGAACATAACGCCCGATGTCGATAAATGCCTGCAAGAAAGCGGCGTCGCCGAGGGACTCGTCCTTGTAAACGCGATGCACATAACCGCGTCGGTGTTCATCAACGACGACGAGGGGGGACTGCACAGCGATTACGAAAAGTGGCTCGAAAAACTGGCTCCCCACGAGCCTGTGTCCGGCTACAGGCATAACGATACCGGAGAAGATAACGCCGACGCGCATATGAAACGGCAGGTCATGGGCCGGGAGGCGGTCGTCGCCATAACCGAAGGAAAACTAGATTTCGGGCCGTGGGAGCAAATTTTTTACGGCGAGTTCGACGGCAGACGGAAAAAAAGAGTTTTGGTGAAAATTATCGGGGAATAGTCTTCAACCGCTATCGCGGCGGCGCCAAATACAATTTCTTTCGCCGTTACGGGCGTGGCCCGGCCACTCCCCTTCTCGGCAAGAAGGGGAGTGGCTTTGTGTGTACGCAACCACCGTATCCCATCGTCACCCCGGACACCGATCCGGGGTCTCTGAGATGCCGGATCAAGTCCGGCATGACATATTATGACTAGTCTTTCTTTCCCATCTCGTCCCGGAAATTTTTTGCGGCTTGTTTCATATTTTTCGCGACGGCTCCGGCGTGGTTTGTTATAAACCGCCGGACAGCCTCGATCTCTTTTTCTTTTTCTTTGGCCAGTTGAGCGGCGGTTTTGATCGTTTTTTTGCCCTGTGGTGTGACGGCCCAGCGAGCGGCGCCCGCGAGCTTTGCCAATAATTTCAGGTTCAAAATATAAAGCCTCCGCCGGGCGTCACGACAACACAATCCAGACCCGGTTTATTTTTGATATTATAGTCACCAACTCTAATCGATTATAAAAAAAATGTACGCATACGTTGTCCGCCGTTTAATAATGGTTCCTCTGATGATGATCGGGATCACGATAATCTCTTTTTTCATCATCCACCTCGCCCCCGGCGATCCGACGGAGCTTTTAACAGACCTCAACCCTCATGCCTCCGCCGAGGCCGCGATTAAACTTCGCGAGCTTTACAATCTCGACAAGCCGATCATCGTCCAGTACTTTATGTGGCTTAAAAATATCGCCGTTCTCGATTTCGGCGACTCGTTCTCCCAGGACGCCAGGCCCGTGATAGACAAGATCGGCGAGCGCATCCCGATAACGCTTCTTCTTAATGTTTTGTCGCTTGGCATAGTCCTGTTTTTCGCCATACCGATAGGCGTCATGTCGGCGACGCACCAGCATTCGTGGTTCGACAAGATAGCGTCGTTGTTCGTATTTTTTGGTTTCGCCATGCCCACGTTCTGGCTGGCGCTTCTTCTGATGATATTTTTCGGCGTCTGGCTCGACTGGCTCCCCATCTCCGGCATCGCCTCGTTCAATCACGATCAGCTGACCCCCTGGGGCAAGTTTGTCGATTACGCGCGGCATCTGGCTATGCCTGTTCTGGTCGCAGGACTGACCAGTCTGGCGGGATTGTCGAGGTTCACACGGCAGAATATGCTGGAGGTAATCCGGCACGATTACGTGGTCACCGCGCGGGCGAAAGGGTTGCCTGAAACCGTTGTCATATACAAACACGCGCTCAAAAACGCCATGCTCCCCATCATAACGATCATGGCGCTTTCGATCCCCGGCCTTATCGGCGGATCGGTGATTTTTGAAACCATCTACTCTATTCCTGGAATGGGACAACTTTTTTACCATGCGGTGATGGCCCGCGACTACCCGGTGATAATGGGGATTTTGGTCATAGGCGCCTTCATCACGCTTTTTGCGAACCTGTTGGCGGACATCGCCTACGCCCTTGTCGATCCCAGGATAAGTTATGGATAATAATAAACCGCGCACTTTCAGGCGAATGTTTGTTGAGAAGTTTTTGCGCGACCGCCTCGCGATCATAGGCGCGGTGATAGTGTTCACCCTGTTTATCGTGGCGATATTCGCGCCGGTCATAGCGCCCCGCGATCCAGATCAAATCAACACGAAAAACCTTTTGGCCCCGCCGTCTCTCGCGCATTTTTGCGGCACCGACGACCTTGGCCGGGATGTTTTTTCGCGAATGGTTTACGGCGCCAGAATCTCGCTCACCGTCGGGTTCGTCGCGATTGGCATCGCCACTATTATCGGCCTTTTGATCGGAGCGACCGCCGGTTATTTCGGCGGATGGATAGATGATGTCTTGATGCGTCTCGTCGATCTTATGCTTACGATCCCCACCTTCTTTTTGATACTGGCCGTAATCGCTTTTTTAGAGCCTAACATTTATAACATCATGACCGTCATCGGCCTTACCGGCTGGATGAGCGTGGCCAGGCTTGTGCGGGCGGAGTTTCTGGGGCTCAAAGAGCGCGATTTCGTTATGGCGGCAAAAGCCATTGGCGTCTCCGATATGGTCATCATATTGCGCCACATCTTGCCAAACGCCATGGCCCCTGTGCTGGTCTCGGCCACCCTGGGCGTGGCGGGCGCCATACTTACCGAATCGGCCCTCTCTTTTCTGGGCATAGGGGTTCAGCCGCCGACGCCAAGCTGGGGCAACATACTGACCCTGGGCAAGGATAATATCGAATTCGCCTGGTGGCTCTCGGCGTTTCCAGGCATGGCCATCTTAATAACCGTTATGGGCTACAACCTCCTTGGCGAAGGGATAAGAGACGCCCTCGACCCGCGCCTTAGTTGATTTTTCTGAATCTATCTCTAATTATATTTTGATATGCCGGTATGCCCTGCCGAAGAGACGCCCCCCGCCCGCGCCCCGGTTGATTTTTAAATATCCCGCTAATTGCATTGCGATATGTCGGCGGGTATCTTGCCAAATAACAGGAGGAAATTTTTAAACGGCCCCATGTTTTTCATCGCCTCCCACATAGAGCCTTTGAACCTGAGCCGTCCCGTCGCCATTCCCCCCATCGGGCCTATCTTGCCTTCGCCCATTTTCACCCAGTTTCCGGTACTCGCCCACATAAGAAAATCATATCCTTTGTTGAAATCAGGGCCAGAGTCCACACACATGGTCTTGTTATCTTCAGGCTGGAATTTGAGCTGGACATGCGGCGAATCGGGGCAATCTTTCCTGTATATTTCGATAATCCTAAAATCCATACCTTCTCTGAAATTTTCCGCCCAGCCGCTCTCGAACAAACCTTCAGACAAAACCGGATCGTTGTTCCAGACTTCGCACGCCGACTTTCCCCATTCCTCCGACAGCATGACAACTCCCGCCTGCTCTTCGGCCTGTTTTCCGGCCTCCTCTTCCGCAAAAGACACGTTTGCGAAAACAAGCGCAAAGCAAACAAAGCAGGCGATTTGTGTTAGATAGCGCATTTCGATCCCCCCCAAAGTTGTTTATCGGCGCCTGACACCCCCGGCGCGTAGTTGTTGGGTTAGATTCAGAAGGCTGGTAAAGGATTCAGCAGAGGGTAAAAAAATCCACACTCACAGTTTTATATATACCCTGGGCATATATTTCGCCCAGCTTTTAAGGTGGCTTGCCGGTGTCTGATCTGGCAGGGACGAATGAAAAAGAAACTTCGGGCGCCCGGGGCGGCTGACAAGTTTCATTCCTGACTCTTCTTTCGTCCTGTTCCCTTTTTTCAGGTTGCACTTCCTGCAGGCTGTCACCACATTGTCCCATGTCGATCCGCCGTTTTGCGAGCGTGGTATTACATGGTCGATGGTAAGCTCCGGGCCGCGGTGGCCGCAATACTGGCAGGTGTGGTTATCCCTTCTCAAGACGTTCTTTTTTGAAAATGAGACGTATGACCGAAACGGACGTTTTATGAAGCGGTTAAGCTTTATGACTGTAGGAAGCCGGAAAGATTTTGTGGGAGTCCTGATATAAAAACCGTCAAACTCCAGCGGCTCCGCCTTGCCGAGCATAGACAAGATTAAAGCGCGCTTCGAGCTTGTGAACTGCAACGGCTCGAACGTGCTGTTTAACACCAGCGTTCTCAAATGTTCCATAGGCATATTCCGCCCACCAGTGGGTTTCGAGCATTTTATTTGCTGGCATACGATAAGTCAAATAGCGAATCAGTAAATTCAATAGTTTTAATGATTCAAAATGTCTATTAGCTGTTGGCCCATATTAATAATTCCTTAACTTTTAACCCCATTGATGCTGTGGAAAATAGTCCCGGACATAAGTTCGAGGTTGGCGAATAGCCACAGCGCAAAGCCCTGCAAGGGCGATAGAAAGTAAGTCTGTAGATTTAATTTGTAACTGCGTATAGTTCTTCTTAATTTTCGAGGAGCAGGATTGCCGTGAGGGTCACCCGGGGGCGCATAACTCTCACGATTTTCAGACTCATTTCATATTGGAAAAGAGGTGTATTTGACAGCTTTTTTCAGGAGGACTATACTAAAGTCGCAAGAGCGCTGAGGGATACTGAAATGGCTATCGAAGCGGTAAACGCTAATACAGGGGTTTTTCCTTCGCCGCCCTTGGCCTATCTTCCGCCGGAGCCAGCGGCGCAAGCCCCATTGGAGCCACCCTTTGTGACGAGTCCGACGACGGCGCCTCCGGAAACTTCCGCCGCCACGGCTCCTCC
>DRJW01000120.1 GCA_011052055.1 Nitrospirota bacterium | reverse complement strand
CGGTATCGGATGTTGACAAGCTGATCGATAGTCTCCTCGCCACCGGGTTTCCATACACTATAAAAACAGAGAAAATAAACAACCTGTCCCAGTTCGGAAATATGTCGATGCGCGCCCAGGCCATCCGCAGGCCGGGCGCCGCCGCCCTCGACCTGTGCTACGTCGCCTGCGGCAGGCTCGACGGGTTCTGGGAGTATCACCTGAAGCCGTGGGACATGGCTGGCGGGGCTTTGATCGTCAGCGAAGCCGGGGGGAAGACAACGGCCTGCGATGGTAGCGATCTGGATATATACAACCAGCATATGCTCGCCTCCAACGGGGAAATACACGGCGCGATGCAGGAGGTTTTAGAGCTGGATTAAAAAGCGTTTTTTATAATCTCCACTTTACCTTTGGGGTCATCGGCGAAATCGACCGTCACCACGTCGAACCGTATCGACACGTTTTTTAATCTTTTGTACATCGCGTAAAGCTCACCAGCTTTTCGCATTCTCGCTCTGCGGTTTTTATCGATAGCCTCCGCCGGTTTACCGTGGGAACGTCCGCTTCTTGTTTTTACCTCGATGAACACCAGCGCGCTTCCGTCGATGGCCACTATATCGATCTCTCTTCTATCGACCTTAAGGTTCCTGTCGGTTATCTGGTAACCCTCTGCGCTCAGGGCGTTTGACGCCAGCTCCTCTCCCAGTTTTCCCAGCCTTAGATGTTTCGCGCCCGGCGCGAGCCTGAACCTGAGCTTGCTGTAAAGATCGCGCACTCCGCGAAGAATTTGGCGCCAGCTCATTTGATAAGCTCCAGTTGCGCAGGCTCTTCTTTATTTTTCTGAACGTTCGCCGCGTTGAAGCCCTCGGTGAACTCGCGCACTCCCCTGAATGTTTTGCGGTGGATGGGGCAGGGGCCATGTTTTGCTATCGCCTCGCGATGGTAGGCGGAGCCATAGCCTTTGTGGCGCTCGAAACCATATTCGGGATATTGCCTCGAATACTCGGCCATCATCGCATCCCTTGTCACCTTGGCCAGCACCGACCCAGCGGCGATAGAGAGGCTCAGGCTGTCTCCTTTGACCACAGCTTTTTGCGGCCCTGGCCAATTTATTATGGTCTGCATGCCGTCGATAAGAACAAAGTCTGGCTCAGGGTCGAGCCCCTCCACAGCTTTAAGCATGGCGCGCAAAGTCGCCTGCAGGATGTTTATCGAGTCGATAACCTCGTGTGATACATGGGCGACACAAAAAGAAACTGCGGATTCCCTGATAACATCGTAAAGCTCATTTCTTTTTTTTTCGGTCAGTTGTTTTGAATCGGTCAGACCTTCGATTTTGGCGTCCTCGCGCAAAGCCACCGCCCCCGCCACCACCGGCCCCGCAAGCGGCCCCCTGCCCGCTTCGTCCACTCCGGCGATGACCAAATGGCCCAGTCTTCGCGCTTGTTTTTCCAGGGTTAGCATCAGTCTATCCTCAGATCGCGGTATCTTTCCTTTAGTTCAGCGATTTGTTTCATTATTTCATCGGCGATAGCCTGTGATGTCTCCTTTTTGTTGGGCATTGCGTAAAACCGGTCGAGGTTTAAAGGGGCGCCGAACACCACTGTGTACGGGATCCGGAACCAGGGGCGTTTTAGCCCCGGCCAGAAATATTTCTCCGTGTTGATTACCAGGGTGGGGATTACCGTAGACTTTGCGTTGTAGATCACCCATCCCGCGCCGGGGCGTCCTTTGCCTAGCTCTCCGGTCTTCGTTCTTGTCCCTTCCGGGAAAAGCATAATGCGGTAATGCTGGGAGTAGTATGCGATCCGTTTCATCGATTGTATATCCCGCGACCTGCGTTTTACCGGGAAGCATCCCCAGATTCGGAGGATAAGCCCAAGAACCGGGATTTTAAAAAGCTCTTCTTTGCCCGGCGCGCAAAACGGCTCGGCGGAAAACCTTCTTGCGGCGAAAGCGGGAATAAGCAGGGTGTCTATTCCTGAAATATGGTTCGAGGCGAACACAACTCCACCATTGAGATCCGATATATTTTCAAGACCGACGGCCCTGGAGCGGTTTATGACTTTCAGGAAAAAATCGACAAGGGGAAAACAGACCAGTCTTGCTGTCGACATAAGAAAACGAAAGGGGGCCGATATGTGAAACTCGCTCTCTTTTTCCTCCATAGGCCAGAATATAT
>DRJW01000119.1 GCA_011052055.1 Nitrospirota bacterium | reverse complement strand
TCGTGGCGAAATCGAGCGAAAAGTCGTCAGGCGAGGCGGCGAGACAAAATAGCCGCAAGCGTAGTAGTAACTACTCTGAGGACGATTTTGACTCGTTAACGAAGCATGGCGCCTTTTACAGCCGATTGTAGCAGAAATGGATTTTTAGAGGTTCCCTTAAGGCAAAAGGGTTTAAAATACAATGAAATCAAGATTGCGGATAAAATAATCGGCATGCAAGGGAGTAAACGCTGAAAACGCCTGTGAGTGTGAATAATTATACTAATATACTTAAATGGATATAATGACTGTTTGAGTATTATAATCTGGGTGATGAGGGTCTTTATTGTTAATAGTGATTGTGATTGCTCGTCACACTCATCATTTCTCGCGATGAAAAAATGAACGTGAAAATATCAGGTAAGAAAGCTCTTGTGGTGGATGATTACCACAGCATGAGAGTGACTTTGAAAGAGCGCCTGGTAAAACTGGGTTTTGAGGTCACAGAAGCTGAAAACGGTCTGGAAGGCCTGGAGAAGATCAGGGAAGACATTCCAGATATGGTATTCACAGACATCGTAATGCCTGTGATGGACGGGCTTGAGTTGTGCCAGGAGATAAAAAACGATCAGGCCCTTGTCAACCTGCCGGTAGTCGTTCTATCGACTCATGCCGACGCCTCGTACATTCTGAAGGCTCTTCGTAACGGCGCGGATGACTATGTGCCAAAACCTATAGATTTCAAATTGCTGGAAAAAGTCGTAATGAGGCTGATAGATGGCGGATAAAGAAGCTGGCGTTATCGACCGGATGCTTGTTCGAATCAAGCACCTCGACCGGCTTTTAAATCTGGTCGGGGAAGTCATAATTATTTCAAACAACATCTCCACCACCAACCGGAGAATTCAGGCGTTTTATGATCGGGGGCAACCGCTGGATAAAACATCGCTCGATATGATTAAAACCGCTGAAGAGTCGAGCAACCGCATATCCTCCGATTTGCACAGCCTTGTCATGGACATCCGTATGGTGGAAATCAGCGGAACATTCAACAGGTTCAGGCGGGCTGTGCGGGATATGGCAAGAGACGCAGGCAAGGATGTGGAGCTGGAAATGCTGGGGGGAGACACTTTTGTTGATAAAACTATAGCCGAAAAACTTTACGACCCGTTGAATCATCAAGTCAGAAACGCCATCGATCATGGAATCGAGGACCCGCTTGAGCGCCAGCGTCTTGGAAAGCCAGCCAAGGCGAAGCTTACGCTCAAAGCGTCTATGCGTGAGAACAATATTTATATACAGGTCAAAGATGATGGAAGGGGTATAGACGCGGATAAGCTCCTTATACACGCCGAAAACAAGGGGTTGGTAGACAAGAGCGCCGGTGAGAAGTTAAGCGATGAGGAAAAACTGAATTTTATTTTTCATCCCGGATTCTCCACCAAAGCCACCGCCAGCAAATTATCGGGACGCGGCGTTGGGATGGACGTTGTAAAAAGCAATATTGAAGAGCTTGGCGGCTCTATTTCGATCGACACCAGATTGGGCGAAGGCTCCGCTTTTACCTACACCATACCCCAGGTGACCGCAATCAATATTCTCGACTGTCTTACGGTGCGCGCCGGGTCGAACCTTCTGGCGGTCCCAATACTCAACGTAGTCTCCACGCTGAGAGTATCCAGCGACAAAGTGCATTCGACTTTCGAGGAGGGAAGAACCATATCGTACCTGGGCTCTCTTGTGACCCTTTACGATCTTAACGAGCTTTTAGGGGAGACGCCCATCAACGAAGAGGAAAGCAGGACGATAGTAATAGTAGATGACAAGAACGGCAAGATAGCTCTTAACGTGAGCGAATTGCTGGCCCCTGAGAAACTTGTCTACTCTCCTCTTTCAGACATTTTCGATGTGCAAGGAATTTCAGGGGTAACTACGATGAGCGGCAACAGGATGGGGCTTATCCTCGATATCCACGAGCTTATCGGCAGGTCGAAAGGAATTGTCAAAGACGGTCACGAACAGGCGCCTGGCGCTGGCGAAGTTGTGGAGGCGCCAGACGAGGAGGATGCGGGAGGGGAGCCCCTTTCCGCTAAAAAGGAGAGTGAAAACGATAGGCCACTGGTCGAGACGGTGGCTTTAAGCTCCGACATCGGCTCTGATATCGGACACCGGGACGAGTTTCTGATGGAGCTTGAGGAGATGGTAAACAATGTCGGCGAAGAAGTCCTTTCGCTTGAAAACAACCCGGGTGACACGGAGCTGATCAACAAAACATTCAGAAATTTCCATTCCATCAAAGGCAACCTGATGATGGTGGGGCTCAATGAGCTGGGGTCGTTCGTCCATGAGATAGAGGCCATTTTAGATCAGGCCCGCTCCGGCGATCTTGAGATAACCAGCGAAATAACAGATATCCTGTTAGACGCCACCGATGTAATTAAAGACGCGAAAAAATCGATTGTGAAAGGGAAGCCGCCTGAAATAAGCAAGTCACTGCTAAAATCGGTCGCGAAATTCCAGGAGCAGAAGGAAGTCAAGACGGTTGAGGTTATAGATGTCCATCAACGCACATTCCACCTGGGCTCGCTTGAAAGGTTCAACCTTATGGCCCACCGCCACACCGGGCATAGCGTCTACCAGTTGTTTCTTTGCTTCAAGCCTGAGTTTCAGCACACATTTCTGGTAGCCCTTCTGATACTCAAACGGATTTCCAAGATAGGTAATATCTTCGGTACAGTTCCGTCGATAGAGGAGATCGAAAATCAGAATATAGAAAGGCAACTAAAGATAATGTTTTCCTCCCAGCTCGATAAAAAAGGACTGGAAAAATTTATAGAGGATGTTCTTGTGAAATACTACGATGTGACAGAATTCGAAATCCTGAAAACCTTTTGACAGGGGCCTCTATTAATTACAATGGCTGATATAATGCTCGCCTGCTCGGAAGGTGAAAACCTGGGCGGAATAGCGGATATTCTCAAGGGGCAGGGCGAGGCTTTCGACCTGATTGATATGGAAATTACAGACCCTAGGTTCCCTGGTAAAAAACTTGATGAATGCCCTTCGGTGGTTGTTTCCAGGTTCCATGAGGGGGATCTTGCCTCCGTGAAAGCTATGCAAGCTATCACCCTTGAGCATCCATGCGTTCAGACGGTTTTTATCACAGACAAGCAATTGTCCGGCGCCATATTGACGCTTCTTTTCAACCAGGGAGCGTTTGGTGTGCTCTTAGAGCCTTTTTCTGACACCCACGCCTGGCAGTTAATCAAGCAGGCCATTAAAAAATCAAAATGGAATCTTGACGATATGGCCCGTAGCAAAGAGCTTAAAGAGCTCAACGAAAGCCTGCGCCGGCGTATTGAAAAAGTCGAGGCGGAATCGGCCCGAACCAATGATCTGGCGGATTCGCTGGAGCGCTTAACCTACTTTTTGTTAACGGAAAAATATTTCAAAATAAACAAAATCAAGGTTCTTGTAATTTCCGGCAATCAGTATCAGAGAAACCTCGTTATCAAAGAATTAAGCGGCGCGGGATTTACGGTCGAATCCACCGACAGCTCCACCGGGTCAATTCCCATCATCAAAAAGTACAAACCGAATATTGTTGTCTCCGACCTGGAAATGGAGGGGATGAACGGCGTAGAGCTCGCCCAGAAAGTAAAAGGCGAGCAAGGTTTTCCGCCCCTGCATTATGTCATTATTACAGCAAGTGAAGATAAAATGGATTACATTTTGTCTCCTGAGACAAAAGTTGACGACTGCATTATAAAACCGTCAGACGCAAAAAAACATTACGCGATGGTTGCTCGGATCGCCATGGGCCTTATATCCGGGAACGTATAAGTTGCGCTGTTGGCAAGTCCATTGTTAAGTACGCTCAAAAAGCAATGGGGGGGGCCGGAGCCGGAGCGGGGCCGGAGCCGGAGCGGGGCCGGAGCCGGAGCGGGGCCGGAGAGGGATGGAGGAGATGAAAACCCGGCTCACCAGATT
>DRJW01000118.1 GCA_011052055.1 Nitrospirota bacterium | reverse complement strand
CCTAAAGTATTTATTATTTTCGCCGATACGGATGATAGGGAGGTAATACCCTGCCACTGGTTTGAGGAGTAGTAGACAGGCGCGGGCACAGGCGCAGACGCCTTGCGTCGTGGCAAGAGGCGCGCAGGAGGTAATTGTATGGAATCGATACGGATACTTTGCTTGTCCGGATTTGGTTTTTTTTTCGGCTTTTTATTGTTAAAGAGGTTAAACCCCCTCGTTAACGTTATCGGCGGAAGGTTTCATTACTTTAGCCGATTTGCAATTATTTTTAATTTGGAAATATGTCTGTAAAACCTGTCGCCAGCTACTGGTCGGCCACCGCCTATATAGGCAGAGAGTTCAGAGGCTCGGATGGCGGCGCTGTCGCCAGCTACTGGTCGGCGACCGACCGTATTGGGAGGCCGGACAAGGTGTCGTTAAGCGATTCTGTGACCGGGGCCGCCTATTACAACAGGAAAGGAACGCCATATGTCACGAACCGGGGCGAGGCTGGATCGGCGTACCGGACCCAGCAGACCATCGCTAATCTGGATAAGTACCGGTCGCAATCGCCTATCTCCAAAAAGCTGGCGATAGGAGACAGCAGGGCTCTTGGCGGGCAGGAAGAGTTTTTTATGCGCTTAAAGGGCGCCCTTTTGAACTTGAGCGACCGGCTCAAGGATATCTCAACAACAGGCGCGTTTAATCCGAACGTCGTATCTTCGTCCAACTCATCTTATGTCTCCGCCGAGACTTCCACCAACGCAACTGCGGGAGCATACAACGTCACCGTCGAGCGCCTGGCGCAATCGCATCAGGTGGCCTCGGACGCGCAGGCCGACCCTTACGGCGCCCAACTGAATCTTTCGGGAACAATTTCAATTAACGGATACGCCATAACCGTCGAAACAACCGATACCGTCGCCAATATCCGGGACAAGATCAACCGGGGCGAAGACACCAATCAAAACGGTATTCTGGAGAATTTTTCCGAAGACTTAAACCAGAACGGTGTTCTGGATCGTTATTACCAGCCGGCGGTCTATGTGGGCAACGGCCAGTATTTACCTTCTTTTAATTATTATGAAGATATAAACGGCAATAATTCCATAGACTCATCTGAAGATATAAACGGCAACGGAGCGCTCGACGGCGGAACGAAACAAACAAAGGCCAAAGCCAGCATACAAGGAGACCGCCTGGTGATAACAAGCCTGGAGGGAGCGGATAAGAAGCTTATCATTTCCGACCCCAACGACATTCTCGATTCGCTTGGCGTTTATAAACGTGGCGTCCATAACGAAAAAATACTTAAAACTTCGGCGGACAATAGCGTTAATGAAAGCATCAAATATATAAAAGACCCCAAGACAGCGCTGTTCACCGTAAACGGCATCTCTTACTCGGCCAACAGCAATCAGGCGGATGACGCCATTGCGGGTGTCACGCTGATACTTGGGGCTGTAACAAACAACAAGGTGGAGATAAAAGTCTCTAAAGACGCGCAACCTGTCATCGACCGCATCGGGGCTTTTGCGTCGGCGTACAACAGGGTTATCACCGAAATTAACGAACAGAATATAAACAACTTGCAAATCCAGGATAACGTCCGGGTGCAAGATTTTATCATCGCGTTGGCCCGAAGCGCGAGCGGTGATGTGGCGTCGCTTTCCAACCGGCCCCGCTCTCTTGGGGATATAGGTGTCGAAATGTCCGGCTCAGCCAGAAAAGGTATCGACGTTTCAGCTATCGAAAGGCTTGAGTCGGGAAACGGATACAAAGGGCTTGTTAACACAGGTGGCGGGGAGCCCGGCCTGTTCGCCAGGTTAAGCCGCGTTGGAATAATGAGCAGAACTGATTTTACTCTGGCGATGGACAGGCGCAAACTGGCCGCCCAGATTGAAAAAAATCCTGAACAGGTCTACTCTTTATTTAACAAACAACCTGACGGGGTGGGCAAAAAACTGGGAAGGGATGTCGAGTACGCGGCGGATCCATCGTATGGAATGATTGAGTTCCAGAACAAAGCGCTCCAGTATTTCGGAAGCTCTCCGGTCGTCGCCAAGAGGATGATGGCGAACCTGGTGACTGTGGATTATCCGACGACGAGTCTGGAAGGCTCCATTTCTATTTTCGAATCGATAAAAATATGAAGAGACTTGAATCGCTGATTGAAATCCTGATAGCTCAGAAAAAGCTTTACTCGCAATTGCTGACCTGTTCTGAAACATTAAGCGCCGCTATAAGCTCCGGATCCGATTCGGATCAGTTCGTTCCCACGATGGTGGAGCGCGACGCTATTATGGGAAAACTGGGCGCCGGTGACGAAAAAATCGGAGCGTTGCTGGCATCGCCGGAAAACAGAGACCTTCTTGAAAATGAACGGGTGGATAAATTAAGAAAAGAAATTATCGCCATTGTTGAAGAAATAAAAAACACAACCGGCGAACTTATAGAAGCGGCCCGGCAGGCGAAAAAAGAAGTGGCGGATGAGCTGGGCTCTCTTAATGACGGGAGAAAAACAGTGGCCGGATATGGCAAGGCGGTCAGGCCGGTTTACGCCAAATTTATTGATTTCAAGCATTAGAGGCGCGCAATGATCATTTCCACCGTCACAGGAAACGCGGCCAAAGTAGCGCAGACCTACAACAAACAACGTTTCTACGCCGAACGGGCCGCCCAGATCAAAATGCCGAAAACTGTGCAGATCGGGGTCGAGGACAAGATTACCATCTCTCCCGGCGCGGCTTTAAAAATGGCTTCCAGCAATGCGGCTCCGACAGTTTTGCAAAAATCGAGGGCGATATACTATGAAGATCCGCGCATAAAAGCGCGCCGGGCGCAGATG
>DRJW01000117.1 GCA_011052055.1 Nitrospirota bacterium | reverse complement strand
TCAGTTGTAAGAAGTGACACTTCTAGTCCGTTTTCATTTTTATCCCTAATCCAGGCAGAAAGAATATGGTCAGGTTCGCTAATTTCTCTACACGCCTCGTCAGAAATTGTGTATTTCCCGCAAACTTGGCAACTAACTGTGAATTCCTGGTCTAAAGCTCCAACACCTTCAACCTCAGAGGCATTTTTACAAACTGGACAAATGTTTTGTTCCATAACTATCAGTATAGAAGATAAAAATTACCTCATCAACGGGAATCCCATCTCTTCTCTTGCCTGAGATATTCTTCCGCGCATTTTCTTGTTGTAGCGCACAAATACGTTTTCCTGATAGACTTATACTAAGTAAAGATAAGCGGGAACAGAAAAATGGGAAAGAACGGAAAGCAGTTTCTGGTGGATGAAAAGGGCCAAAAAACCGCAGTGGTAATGCCTATCGATGAATATGAGGAAATGCTTGAGGATATACACGATCTGGCCGTTATCGCCGAGCGTCTGGAAGAGCCCACTGTTTCTCTCGACGCATTGAAAAAACGGCTCAAGACCGATGGCCTCATTTGAAGTCGTATGGAAAAGCTCCGCTGAGCGGGAATTAAGAAATATAGACAGGCAGTACATTCAACAAATTCTAAGTTCAGCTCAATCTCTCTCCGATAATCCTCTCCCGTCGCAAAGCCGCAAATTGAGCGGCTCCAAATCAACTTATCATGTTCGAATAAGTGATTATCGAATTATTTACCAGATTGACATCAAAAATAACCTTGTGACGATATTTCACGCACGCCATAGAAAAGACGCCTACAGGTAGGTATTCTTTTCAGAAACCCCTATTTTTTCATCAACGGAAACCCCATCTCCTCTCTTAGCTTGAGATAATTTTCCGCGCATTTTCTGGCGATGTTTCGCACCCTGCCGATATAGCCCGTCCTCTCGGTGACAGAGATGGCGCCGCGCGCGTCGAGCATGTTAAAGGTGTGCGAGCATTTCAGGCAAAAGTCGTATGCGGGAAGGACGAGGCCTTCTTTGAGCAGACGATGGCTTTCTTTTTCGAACTCGTCGAACCATTTTATATGCAGATCGATGTTGGCATGATTGAAATTGTAATCAGAGAACTCCACTTCCGTCCTGTGATGCACGTCGCCGTATGTCACTTTCTCCGTCCATTTCAGGTCATAAACATTGTCACAATCCTGCAGATACATGGTGATCCGCTCCAGCCCATATGTCAGCTCGCCGGTCACCGGTTTTAGATCGATTCCGCCGCACTGCTGGAAATAGGTGAACTGGGTTATCTCCATCCCGTCGAGCCACACCTCCCAGCCAAGACCCCACGCCCCCAGCGTCGGCGACTCCCAGTCGTCCTCCACGAACCGGATGTCGTGGCGCTCCGGTTTTATTCCTAGATGGTAAAGAGAGGCGAGGTAGAGCTCTTGTATGTCGTGGGGGCTCGGTTTTAATACGACCTGGAACTGGTAATAATGCTGGAGCCTGTTCGGGTTTTCGCCGTACCGCCCGTCGGTGGGCCTGCGCGACGGCTCCACATAGGCCGCGTCCCACGGCTCCGGGCCGAGCGCCCGCAAAAACGTGTGAGGACTAAAGGTTCCCGCGCCCATTTCCAGATCGTAAGGCTGGACAATGGTCACGCCCCGGCTCGCCCAGAAGTTCTGGAGTTTTAAAATCACATCCTGAAAATACATCTCAACCTTTGGCTAGGGTTAACGCCGCAGGATATCGCGTCGGGGACATATTTGCAATAAAACAGGCGATTGCAAACAGGAAGTGGGATAAGGATCAGGCGAATTTTTCTTTATTGACCAGTTTCCCGATGGAGACAGGAACGCCGCAGGATATTTTCAGGTCGAGAAACTCGCAATAGACGAGGTTGCGGGCTATGCGCACAAGCCCGGTCCATTCCGGGCTGTAATCGTTGAAATGGCCCGGTTTTCGCTCCAGCATCCGCGCCCATTTTTCCATATCGTCAGCGCAAAGGTCTATGTTTTCGACAGCCTGCTCCATGAAGATCGGCACTGCGTCCTGTATCACCAGACGAGAGATCAAGCCGTTCTTGACCGACTGCGCGTAGGAGAAAAACTTCACCCACGCCGGATGCGGCTCCACTGCTCGAAGATTGCCTTTCCCTGGCATTGCTTTGTCTTCCTTAAAAACGTAAATTGCCTTCTCCCCTTATCGGAGCCGATTCGTCAAACTTTAGGGGACATCTAGTGGAGCGTCACAGCCATAACGGGGAGGGTGTAAAATGTCATCCTGCGTAAAACTTTCCCCTCCTTGTCTGAGGAGGGGATTAAGGGGAGGGTGTAAATGTCATCCCGCGCTTGACGCGGGATCTCTGAGACCCCGGATCAGTGTCCGGGGTGCCTACCGCCACACGGGTGAGGCGCCAGACCGATGTCCTGCGCCGGGGTGGCCGCCCCCTCCTGCCAGTTTTATCCTTCTCCTCTCACTCGCCTGAACATGCCGAGGCCTAAAAGGCCGGAGCCGAGAAGAAGCAGAGTCGAAGGCTCCGGGACAGAATTAACCGGAGTAATCGAGGTCAACTCTAAATAGGAATTTATGTACGAGTAGTCTAGACCGGTGCCATAGCCCCTGTTTGCGCCATAAATCCAGTCTCCGACTGACAGGCTTAAGAACTTTACAGATGAAGTCATTGTCATAAGTTCGTCCTGAGAGTTGAGATACATATAATTAGTACCACCAGGTATATAGTCCTGTCCCCAGTTATTCTCCGCAACGTTACCGTCGGCGTTGAAGTGGCCCCCGCCTACTTCCGAAAGATAGTCGCCGGAATAGGCGTCGGCATAGAAGTAATCATAGGTACTGGTGTCATTGTATGTGTGCATATACGATGACGGCGTGTCATAGTGTGTTTGGGTACCAGAGGCGTCGAAATCCAGGATGACGGTGTAGGTCACTGTGGTTGGTGGTGTCGAGGAGCCAAACTTTGCAAAGATCGCCCCGGCGTCACCAGAGGAATAGATGTACACATTTCCTTCGAAGGTGTAGTACTGTGGTACGGCCTTCGCCTGCGGCGCGCTAACGACCAGCATGATAAGCGCGGCCATTAAGATAGTCGTCTTCTTCATTTTTTTACCCTCAATTTATAAGCGTTTAATAATATAGTATCAAGTGTTTCCCTGCCCAAATATGTTAGCAATAACTGTGCCTAATTATCAACATATTGATATTACAGGATTTACATATTTACGCGAATTTAACCTGCTTGAAAATG
>DRJW01000116.1 GCA_011052055.1 Nitrospirota bacterium | reverse complement strand
CGTCGTTATCGGCCAGAATAATTATTTCACCCAGGGAAATATTGTTTTTGGTTTTGACCGGAAGGGACGCGGCAAGATAGCTGGAGCCGTTTATCTCCTGTGTTGAGAACTCATTATTATCACCATAGGAGTCTGAGAAAAAGTTGAAAGAGGTTTTTCGCATTTCAGGAAGTGAAGTTCCGTAAACCCGGTTTTTATCCCTGATGACTATTTCGGCGCCTGTTATTTCACGTATTTTCCTGGCGAATCTGTCGTCAAGCACGCTGGCGATTATCAGCGTTCCGAGCAAGTTGCGGTCTGACAATTCTTGCTGAAACTCCACGGTCAGCCTCGATTTAAAAACCGGGGCCAGGGCTCCAAAAAAGAGAGTATCATTCCATTTCCACAGCTCTTCACATGCTTTACCTGGCGCCAGCGGCTCCGATTCGCACTGCAGAGGCTGTTGGTGATTATCTGCTGTTATGGATGCATTGCCAAGCTCGACTAAAGTCTCGCCAAGCGAGTTGCGGGCGATAATGATGTCATAATCTACCGGCAGGGACAGCAGGCGCATTTCAGACTCCAGAACGCCAACCTCCTTTGCCCTCACAGCGTAATAAAAAGAATCTTGTATCGCGTCGTCACGGCTTATTAGCGTCAGGTAGTTCGCCGCCATTCTCTGAGAGCGCAGAAGGACGGAGTTTACTGAACTTTTGGCGAATGTAATTTTTTCATGTTGCCTGAAATGAAGCTGGTTGACGATAATATCCTGTACCACAAACAGTATGGTGACCACGGGGAGCGCTATCATCAGGGTAAACAGGATCAGAAGCTTCCATTGAATGCGGAGTTTTCTCCATATCCCTTTCATGTACCCTCCGCAGGAATACTTACCAGTTTCCTTCTTAGAATCCTCTGGCCTTCCTTGGTGAGAGTAAATTCCAGAAATTTCTTAATCATCGGATCGTCGGCGAGCGATTTATGAACGCCAAGAGACAAGATTCTCCAGAAAGGGTACAGCTTACTTCTGATATTTTCGGCGGTGGGCCAGACACCGTCCACACTTAATATCTTAACGGATCCATTTGTGGCGAAAACCAGACTTTCATATCCGATAGCTAACCGGAATTTCTCAACATTCTCCATCATCTTTTCGATCGATTTGACTTCCAGCCAATCAGTTTTATTTTCATGTTCAAACCATGTTCCGACGATTATTTTACGGAATACCTCAGGCAGGCCCTCGCAATGCCTGCGCACCAGGGGAACAATTGGCTTTGACGGGCCGCCGAGCTTCGACCAGTTCGTTATCTCCCCTCTATATATTCCTTGAAGCTGTTTAATGGATATATTGTTGACCGGATTGGTAGGGTGAACGTAGATGGCGATAGCGTCCATCGCCACTGGTATCCGGATTATCCCCATTTTTTTGTCCTGCTCTTTAGGGACAGGGCAACACCATGCCCCTATAGACCGTTTGGAGGGTATTTTCACTTCTCCAGCCGCCGCTCTGCAACCGCCGGCTTTTGAGAATATTTTGATCCCTGTTTTCTCCTCGTAATGTTTTGCAAGGTCACGCAGGCCACCGAAGTATAAAGGCCTGGCTCCTACGATGTTGAACGCGGAATCGGCCAGGGCCGGAGCTGGAAAAAATAAAAACCCGAAGCAGAAAAAGACAATTAAAGGCTGGGAAACCGGCCTTAAGGCCGAGCCCGATCTAAAGCTAATAACGGACATTTTTTCAATGTTCATCGAACGAAGTTTGAAAACACCCTTTACGAAGGCTATTATTTCATATTCCAGCTAAAAGGCACAAGCGCCTTTAAAATCTAATTTATAACCGCATAAATCTTGTTTACCGCTGGAAGTCTTGTAGCCTTCCGCATTCTGGCGAATAACTCCCTTCGTTTTTTCAGGAGGTGTGTTGTATTAAATGGCGTCTACGCGGCCAACTATGCTTATGACGGCGGTGTGACTTGCAGTGTAACCGTTATATTTATCGATATCTCCCCTGGAAGGCCTGACTCTGTTTATCTGCGGCCTTACTTAAAAGAAAAGGGGAGGCGATACTGGACAGGCCTTGCGGCCCATCCAGCATCGCTCTTATCCACCAGTCCGAGGAGCGCAACTGATGGTATTACGGCGTAACAATAGGTGGCATCATTCCATGATGGAAAATCCAGGCCACGATATAGGCTATCGGCGCGACTACTCCAAACAGCGCAATGGCGTAGAGTAACGTAAGCTTACCCATTCCTTTGAGCTTGGAAAAGTCCGTGATGACGCCAATGCTTACGAAAGTGAGCATGAACATCATTTTGCGCATTGGGCCTTGCACTATGTGGGCGCCTCCCTTGGCCACTTTTATCCACTCCGGTATAAAAACGGCGATCGCAAGATAGACGAACCAGCAGAAGAAATAGCCGACAACGAATTTCGGGAACCTGTGCCATATTTCAGAGACAGGAACCTTGCTTTGTCCTGGTTTTCGCTCTACGTGGTAAACCCAGATGATGGCCAAAACAAAAGCCCAGACACCGATGAACATATCGATCCAGATTTTCGTCATGATGGCGGAGGCCAGAATGGAGCCCTCCTCCCAATAAATTCCCTTTCTCGCCCCATAAGCGCGTTGCAACTCGTCCAGGATCGCCCCGGCCGCCGCGTCCGCGCCGTCGGTCTTGACGGTCATACCCATAGCGGCGCCGTTTACTATCGGCTGGTCGGGAGCTATCGCCACGTAAAGTCCTGGAAGGATAATAAGCTCGAACATGGCGAAAACAACGATAAGCATCGACACCATAACAGGTAGCACCGCTTTGGCGCGTATGGCGCCGGCGGTCGCTATCGCCGCCGATACGCCGCAGATCGAGATGCCCGATGAGAGCACAGCCGAAGCCGCGCGCGGCAAGTTGAAAAACTTTCTTCCCATCCAGTAGGTGATGGGCCAAAACAGCAGATAGGCCACGATAGTCGCGCACATTCCGGCGATAGCCAGCTCGAACACGAATCCGGCCGCCTTCATCGACATAAGGCCGATCTTGATTCCCAGATAAACGATCGCAGTCTTGATATACCATTCAGGTTTGGCCGCCTCTTTCAAAAACGCGGCGAACCCTTTGGTGAAGTTTCCGATAATCAATCCGACAGTCAGAGCCAGTATGAAAGAAAATCCGCCGCCCAGTTGAAGGCCCCACGAGAGCCGTTTGGCGTGCTTGGCCATGTCCACAGCTTTGGACGCGGTGGCGGCGTCGGGAAGCTCTCCTTTTTTGGCGTCCACTCCAAGTTCTTTGAGCGCTTTGTTTATCTCTTTTGTGCATTTATGGACTTTCGTCGTGCAGTAGACATCATCGCCATACAATTCGGGATTGTTAAGGGTTTGAGAGGTCTTGAGCGCCTTGAAGTGTCCCTCATGGCCGATGACCCAGCATCCCCAGGTTGTAAGGAATATTATCGTCCATCCCATGAAAAACTTTTTTACATTCAGCTTCATGGAATAGGCGCCCAAGCATGTCAGCGCCGTAAAAACAGCGTATGTCATGGCAAAAGAGGCCAGAGGATGCATCCCTTTGTAGGCGTGCCCGGACGCTTTTATCCAGTGCTTCCAGCCCGGATCAATCCATGTTTTGGGCTTGGCCATCCATCCGACCATATCCACACCCAAAATGGACGTAAGGCCTGCCGCAAATAATATTAGTCCAAGCCAGACGGCCCACCAATCCTCCGAGGTCGCCATGCCTGAATGCCATTTCCTGTTAACTTCACTCATTTTTTATCCCCCGATTTTTCTATTACAGTTACAGGTCAATCGTTACAAGACGGTTGAAATAGTGATATGCGTATTGTCTTATCCATGTGGGAATCACGCTATAATCGTATCCCATGAACACGGTGACGCTTGAGCCTGCTTTATAGCGGCCAGACTCCAGCAAAACCCGCCGAAGATCATCATCTAATTCATTAAGCGTCGCGCCTTTGGCCGTCAGATCATCGTTGCTGGCGATCCAGATTACGCCATCATCTATGAGAACCGTCTCAATATCCGCTTTCATAATCAGACCGCTACTTGCTTAGTATCGTCATATTGATTATGACTCCGAGCACAGCGAGGCTGGCTAAGCCGATTCCAATGCTCCAAACGACAAGTTTCGTCTCCCACGGCTCCCACGGCTCCGGGTTGGCAAGAGCCTCCTCGGCGCCTTCTACGCCAATGTTCAGGCCGCCTGTGCTGGCGCCTTCTGGTGATCTTGGTAGCTCCCTGTTTTTCATTTTTGTGTCCCCCCCTAAAGTTGAAATTTGATACAAACATAATTCGAACCGGCAAAACAAAACGCCAGGGTCCGCTCACAAACAAAGCAAAGGCTTAATTTGGACTATATGTAATTCCCCCTCCCCATAAATATCAGGTCAAATCCCCAAATATAAACTGATGGATTTGTCAATCAGGGTTTAGAGGAGCAATTATTATGCCTCGCCAAAAGATATATGTAATGCGTGGAAATAACAGTATTTGCCCGCAAACTGCTGGAACATAAATTTAATTATTAGCGATATTGCGAAAAAAAGAGCCATTCAATCGTAAATTTGCGAATATTCAGGCTGTTCTGGAATGCGGCGCTCAGCCGGCTGGAACGGGATAAGTTCGGGAGGCAGGAGCCTGAACTGGCCGGGTCAGTAGCTGTTCAAGTCAATCAGTACAAGCTCCGACCTGGCCTTTTCAAAAAAGGAAAAGTAAGATCGGGAGATAAGAAGCATGTCCTTTAAAGCCCCCGGATCGAACATTGTGGCGCCTTGAACAGCGCCTTGAGCCATTGGAGTCCGGGTCTTTTCGGCGAAAGTGGAGCCATCATACTCTATAACCACAACCTGGGCTTTTGTAAAAGTGCGCTCCGCCGCAAATACTATGGACGATTTGGCGCTAAGGGCGATTATTACGGGCCGTCCTTTGGAATCGGTGGAAAGCAGAGTCGGTGGAAGAAATTCCTGAAACACGTCTCCTCCATCTTCCTCGTAAAGCTTGATTTTTACGTTCGAACCGCCGAACCTGCCAGGAAGCTTTTTCCATCTTTTTTCTTTGCTGTTATAGTAATGAAGCTTCAGATATTTGTCGTATCCTGCGATGTCGGTGGCGCCGTCACCGTCCATGTCGAAAAACCCGAGGCCCGTCATCCCAAGGCCCTTGGGAAGTGTCATGAAAGGTTTTTTTTCAAAACCGTCTTCGCGCCAGGTCAGCTCCAGTATTTCATCTTTTAGCTGGTAGTTCGTCTTCTGCTCCCGCCCGTACAGCCTGCCGTCGCTCCCGGTATAGAAGACCATAGGTGTCTTTTCCCTGATTACTTTGAAGGAGCCGTTTTTCCTCTCGATGATTATAGACTGTATCCTGGAGAACGCCGCGTTATTCACATAAATCTCCACTTCACCGTTTGCGTTGAAATCACCGGCGCCGAGGCCGATAATTTGATTCCGCGCGCCCAGATTTTTCTCCCAGACCTGTTCTAGTTTTTCATCGCTCCATTTCAACACAGCAACCTTGTGGTCGAAGCCGATCACGATTTCTTTGACTCCGTCTTTGTCCAGGTCATACGCAAGTAGCGCGGCGATGTTCCCGTCGAACTCACCCAATATTTTTGATTTATAACCTCCAAGAATGCCGGGGCCGCGCTCCGTTTTCCCTGCGACCGGGGCTGGCGCAGGAGGGGGCGCGGGCTTTGCCGATTGGGATTTAACGGTTTGCGTCGTTGGAGCGGAAGGTTTTATAGATGAAGGCGTCTCTTTCACAGGCGCCGCGCGCTTACCTGTCTTTACCGGAGCAAGCCCTCGGTGTGACGCGACCGGCTCAAGCGAGCCATCCCCGCCATCCCCGCCACTGAGCTTGTACAGGGATATGTTGGTCAGCGCAGTACCGTCTTTCTCAGCAACTTCTAAGAAGAGTAAGTAGTCGGCCTTTAGCCGGTCGCGCAGGTTTTTAAAAGTTTTCTTGTTGATTATGTCCGCGCCCTCTGGCGTGTTTTCATCGAACAGGAATCTTTCAACCGCATATCGCCCAACCCAGTCCACTCCTTTCCATTGGCCAAGCTTCCGGCCAAGCTCCAGGGCCACCGCTTCCGGCTCCCATGATTTAAGCGGCATATCCATCACAAGCGCCACCATGGGTTTTTTATCAGGGGGGCCTATTGTGTCACCTGGTTTTATCTTTTCTGATCCTGCGACTGCAACGGCGCGGATGAGCTTCTTATCAGAAGATGTCACCCTGACTTTGCCGACAGGCTCGGTTATCTCCCCCAGCTCTTCGCCGGTGACCGGATGAGTGATCTTCTCCCCTGCGCGGATTATTGTAAGCTCGGAGCCTTTTTCAAGGATAGCTCCTGACTCGTTCGTAATATAACAGACACCGTCTTTGACCTTTACCACTTCTCCCTCAGGGGATATCAGGCGGGCCTTCAATGCGTCAAGGCCGGATGATGAGATAACGTCGATCAACTCCTTTACCGGGCGCGGCCCTGCCTGCGCTGGAGCTGAAGCGTATAGAAGGAGCCCTATAAAGGCGCCTCCAAACAGAAGTTTTTTTATCATTTCAAAGATTCATTCCACAGAAGCTTATTTGCAAAACCAGCTGATATTAATTGTAGAGACCGTTGGCGAACTTTACTTGACCACAATGAAATGTAGAAAATCATCAAAATAAAATAGTGGCTATAGCTTAACACAACCGGCTGATCTTAAAAAAAAAGGCCCGGCCAGAGCGGCCAGGCCTTGAAAAAAACTCTCTAATAAAATCAGAACGCAACCTGAAAGCGAGCCCTCAGAGTTGTGGGATCTGTATATGAGTAGGTGGACATTTTATTGGCGTCACCATCCGCAGATGTGTACTCAAGGGTGATCCTGGTTGGACCAAGGATATACATGGCCGCGCCAGTATAAAGAGTGTCCTCGGCTGATGTGCCGCCGTCTGGATCGTTCTTGAAGTACTCATACCTTCCGGTGAGGATCAAAGACTTGGGGATAACCCAGAACCCGGCGCGGATATAGTATCCTGATTTTTCGCCCGGAATTCCGCCTATTAGCGCAAGGTCGTCCTTGGTGGCGATATCCAGAGAAGCGTACTCGCCGTCTGCATAAAAGCCAGACTCACTATTGAACTCGAAACCAACGGAATAGACGCTACGATCCGCGTCTATGACAACCGCGTCGATCACTGAGCTGTTGTCATGCTTGTTGAAAGAGTACGCCGCGTTTAAGCGCAGTCCCGCCATCGGATTTACGATGACGCCGAAAGAATGCGCGGCTGTCGTAACGAAGTCGTTGGATCGGAACGCCCTTGGACGCTGAAAGTAGGATCCACCGCCCTCTTGCGCTCCGCCGACACCGTTGGTGATGGAGTAGATCAACTGAGCGGGGCCAATGTTGTATTTCAACATAATGCCCAGGTCACGCCATTCGTAGTCGGCGGCGAAAAAACCGCTGTTGATCTCCTTCATGGCGAGAGATCGATCAAGCATCAACAGGTTTTTGGAGCTTGCGACTCCGGCTTCGTAAGTTACAAACGGTTTGAACCTACCAACCCTGATCTCAAGGGCGTCGCCCATCGGGTGCAGGCTCATCCAGTAGTCCAGGAGCTGT
>DRJW01000115.1 GCA_011052055.1 Nitrospirota bacterium | reverse complement strand
GTCTCCTCTCCACACGGCAAACGCGACAGGAAGCAAACCGGAATTCGCCGGATCAATCGAAAATTTTGAACCGCCGTCTTTCCCCGCCAGCCCCGCCAGCCCCGCCAGCCCCGCCAGCTTAAGCGTGATAGTCACTCTCCACACGCCATCGCGCCAGACACCTTTTGCTTTAACGCCGTCGAGCGCCATCGGAGTGAGGCTTCCGAACCCTTCCGCTTCTAAAGTCTCCACCTTATCTCCGGCTTTCCATAAGATGACGGCCACTGGCTGGCCGGGGTCTCCCATCCCTATGTAGGGGAGCCGCTTGCCTGCGCCGAAGCTGAACGGGAACTCGATGGCGAAAGAGTCGGGAAATTTTCCTATGTCATGTTTTAGCGACGGCTGGTCATCTTTCCATTCGGCGTATATGGCCAGCTCCCCGGCGCTGTATACCGCTTTGATTTTTACCTCTGATTTTCCAGGGGCGCTTGCAGGCTGAACAGAAATCTGGGGATACAACTCGATATTAGCAAATCCGGCTCCGCTCCACGCTGGATCATCCGGGCTTTCCGGCGCCGCGCCATTGGTCATGGAGGCCACAATAAGCTCGCCGCTTTTACCAGGCTCATCCAACGGATCGGCTCCCGCCACGCTTGCCAATTGCGCGGTAAACAAAAGGGCCGTCGTGATCGCGTATATATATCCAAAAGCGCGCGTCATCATCATCGTCAAAAGCCCTGCTCCTCTTCATCGGTTATGGTAAACATCTCGTCATGCCTGTAAGCGATCAAGGTGTCCATAAGCTCTGAAGGCTCCCCTCTTTTTTTCTTCTCCCGCTCTATCTTTAGAGTCTCCAGTATTCTGGGTGTCTCCGGGCCGAACAAACCGGTCAAAAGTTTGATCGGTATTCTCGGCTTATCGGTAAGACGGCCTTGCTCGTCATATTTCGGGGGCGACAGCGGCGGCACATAATATACGTTGGGCTGGGTTCCGAAATCGGGGCGGAGCGGCACGGCGACTTTCCATTTCTTCACAAGGGCGTAAACCGGGCTGGCCTCGTCATCAAGGTATCCGACAAACCTTATGCGTCCAGGGCACTGCTTGGCGCAGGCTGGCGGTTTGCCTTGTTCAACCCTGGGATAGCAAAATATGCATTTTTCCGAACGGCTGAACATCGGGTTGAAGTAAACTTTCTTGTATGGGCATCCTGCCACGCAATGCTGATAACCCCGGCACCGGCTCTGGTCCACAAGAACGATTCCGTCCTCTTCGCGCTTATAAATCGCTTTTCTTGGGCACGAGGCGAGACATGCGGGGTTGGAGCAGTGGTTGCAAATTCGCGGCAGATAGAAAAAGAAGCTGTTGGGAAACTCTCCCTCGCCCTCATCCTCGTCCCAGTTGGGTGTAGTAAATTTTTCGTCCTCAGGCTTTAAGTGAGGGCGCGTAACACCAGTCCATGGAGTAGAGGGGCCGTCCGGCCCGATCCCAAGCGCTTCTTCATAATTGATCTCAAGCGGTTTTCCATAATCCTCGGTCAAAGAGGGAATCCGCCCCTCTTTCAATTCGCCTTCATCATTAAAACCTCCGCCGCTCTCTTGCCATCCTCGCGGATACCCTTTGCCAGGAGCGGTCTCCACATTGTTCCAGTACATGTAGTCCCTGCCGTTGCGGTTGGTCCACTGGGTCTTGCACGCCATTGTGCAGGTCTGGCACCCGATACATTTATTCAGATCCATCACCATGGCAATTTGCCTTTTAGACATGGCTCTCCTTATCCTTTTTTATGCTTTTTCCACTTCGACAGCGCTTTCCAACGCTATCTGATTACCGTCCCACTGGGCGCCGAATTTTAAATGGCCCCAGCCGCCCGCAAGCTCCAGAGGCGACAAAACGCCCGCCACGGCTGAATTGAGCCCTTCTCTTTTTTCGAACTGGTGCGGCTCCCAGGCATGATCCATCATCAAGGTTCCCGCCTGAACGTTCGGGTTGACTTTGGCCATTGCGATAAATTCGCCTATATCATTTCGTACCCGAATCTTGTCGCCATCTTTTATTCCGCGCTTTCTGGCGTCCTCAGGACAAATCGAGACGTGAGGCGCTCCCCGTTGCATCTTGAGCATCCGCTTGCTGGTTCTCCATGTGGAGTGTATCCCCCACCTTGTATGCGGAGTGTAAAACTTGAGCGGGAACTTGGACGGATGCAAAGATCGCCTGGCCGTGGGCACAGTGGCGCCCAGCTTTAAAAACACTTCCTGATCTATATAAAACTGTTGCCTGCCAGACAGCGTAGGGTAAGGGCGGCGCAGGTAGACCTGTGTCTCGAACGAATGGTACGGCTTGGTGGCGTAAAGCGGAGAAGTGAAGCCTGCGTCCTTGTTTAACACGATAAAACCCCGCTCCACGGCATCCTCGAACTTCCACGGCTTGAACGCCGGAACGTTCTCGATGAGCCATTTGACAACGTCTTTGTCATTTTTCACTTTACCTTTCATGGTAAAATCCGAGACCAGCGTGTCCAGATCTCTCATCACAGGAGTGGTTTTGCTCACTTCTTTTTTGCCGACCTTCGTTTTTTTGGTAACCGTAAACTCTGGATCTTCTATCTTCGGTATACCCCGCGCCTTGGCGATATCCTGTATCTTATCGGAGAGCAGACTGCATATTTCCCACTCGCTTTTCGTCTCGCCAACAGGTTTGAGATCAGCCGGGGGGACAGTAAGATTCACAAAACGGTGATACCCCACCTCTCCGCGTATGTCCCATCCCTCGTAATGACTGATCGCGGGCAAAACATAGTCGGCAAACTCCGCTGACGAGTCCATCCGGTAATTTACGTTTACGTAAAGTTTGGTTTTGCCTAAAACCTCGCGTTTGTAATGGCCGGATGATTTATTTCTGCGAAACAAGTTATCGGCGAAAATTATCCGCGCTTCAGGCTCTTCGTAATGGGTGAGCCATTTTTTATCTATACTTTTTTGGGCGAGGTCTATGACATCCTCCACACCCAGTCCGGAGCGCTCTTTGAACTCGCGGTCATTATCATAATGGCTACGCATGCTCTCCCACATTTTCCCGGACATCCATTCAGATAGAAAGCCAGATTCAAACCTGGCCGGTTTCGGCGAGGTGAGCGGGCCAATGCCACCAAGGCTCCACTGGCTCTCCGTGTCCAGCCCGCCCGTGTCGGCGGTGTGGCCGGTGAGGGCGCACAGCATCGCCTGGGCCCAGCATGTCAAAATTCCCCAGGCGTATTTGTGTATGGAAAACCCGACTGTCAGCCCGGCTTTCTCCGCTTTGGAAAACTCACGGGTGATATCTCGTACTACATCGGGGTGTATCCCGGTTTTATCACGGACAGCCTCCGGCGTAAATCGGGACGATTCGGCCCTGGCCAATTCAAATACGGTGGTGACCGCAATCGTCTCACCATCTTTGCCGGTCACATTATATTCGCCTTCAAGCGCAGGCTTGATCTTGCCAAGCCGCAAAGTATCCCGCCCGCTTCCTCTCGTTCCGGGAGCCTGCTTGATTGAGTCGCTGTTTAAATCCCAGAAGAAAAATTTCTCATCCGAGCCATCCGCTTTCATATCGTTTTCACGCAAGAGTTTGCGGTTGTCCAGCCTTACCAGAAAGGGAAGATCGGTCTGTTCCCTGATAAAATCTTTTTTGTACAACCCCTCCTCAAAAACCACGCTCACCATGCTCATGGCAAGGTAGCTGTCGCTTCCCGGTTGTACCGGAACCCACTGGTCGGCGTGGATGGAGGTCGGGTTGTAGTCTGGCGCTATGGTGACTATTTTGGCTCCGTTATATTTTCCCTCCCAAAGGTAATGGGCGTCGGGGATGCGGGTGACATTCGGGTTGATTCCCCACAGCAGGATGTAATCCATCTCGAACCATGCGTCAAGCGAGTGCCCCACGTTTGGCACGCCCAGAGCCAGGGTCGCGCCGGTGAACATATCTCCCACCGCGCTGGATGGATATATGCGAATCGAGCCAAGAAGCGATCCCAGGCGCAAAGGCCCTGCGCGCCGCCCCTGGGACAGGATGCCGGTGCCGGTATGGATCATCAGCCCGCCCGGCCCTTTTTCCTGCAAAGTGTCTACAATCCGCTCACTTATTTCAGTCAAGGCCTGATCCCATGATATTTTTTCCCATTTCCCTTCGCCCCGCTCGCCGGAGCGTTTCAGGGGGTAAAGGAGACGGTCTTTTTCATACATCGCCTGGGAATGGATGGCGCCCTTGTTACATCCCCTTGGGTTGGCGTCCGGGATGTCCCAGCTTATTTGAGGATATTGGGCAAGTTGCTCTTCTCTTTGCGCCACGCCATCATTGGAGCTGACCTGCCACGCGCAGTTACCCTGGCAGTTGGAGCAATGGAAAGCGAAACCGGTCGAGGTTCCCTCGGTCTTGACAAGCTCATCCCGGTAAAAATCCTCCCATTTCGTGTCGGGGTAGGATCGCAGGGGATCGTCCACTTGCAAAGCCTTGCCAAGAGCTGATGTGGGTATGCCAAGCCCCAGCCCGCATATACCGGAGACTTTCAGGAACTTTCTACGGTTAATTTTAGAATTATTTTGTTTGTTTTTCTTTTTCATACGCTTACTTTTTTTCCAAAAGCAGGTCTTTGACTATCGATTTTACACTCTCATCATCCCAGTCCAGCCCGCCCGCGACGCGAAAAGCGATTTTGCTTTCCCTGTTTACAAGGTAGGAGTATGGAACCCCCGAAACGCTGTATAGATTGCTTGTTATTCCGTCCGGATCATGAAGCGCTATAAAACTGACTCCCATATCTTTAATAAACTCCCTTACGGCGGCGGGAGAGGATTTATCCAGCGCG
>DRJW01000114.1 GCA_011052055.1 Nitrospirota bacterium | reverse complement strand
GCGGTTTTGGCGATGGAAAAGATAGACTCCAGGTCGAGGCTCCGCTCGATCATTTCTCCGATGACTGCGATCTTCGAGGCGAGGGACGGGTCTTCTTTCACCGGGATAAGTCCGAGGTGGCGCTCTGTCAGTCCTACGTCGTCGGGAGCTTTTGGAAGCGCCCCAAGAATATTCATTCCAACATGGCGCTCGATGGATTTGCGCATTTTCGATTCATGGCGCGAGCCGGAGACCCTGTTTAAGATGACACCGGCGATATTAAGCTCCGGGTCGAATTGGCGGTAACCAAGAAGAAGAGCGGCGGCGCTCCTGTTCATTCCGGTGGTGTCAATAACGAGTATGACGGGGGAGCGGAGAAAATGGGCGAGCCCGGCGGTAGAGTCCGAGCCTTCAAGGTCGAGCCCGTCATACAACCCCATGTTGCCTTCAATAACGGCTATGTCCACGTTTTTTGACGCTGTTTGAAAAGCCCGGAGAATATTTTCATCTCCCATCATATGGAAATCGAGGTTTCTGCATTCCACGCCGGCCGCGCTGGTAAGCCACATAGGATCGATATAGTCTGGGCCTTTCTTAAACGGCTGTACGGCAAGCCCCTTTTTCTTAAAGGCGCGGCAAAGACCCATAGCCAGAGTCGTTTTACCAGAACTCCTGCCAGGAGCGGCTATAACAATTCTGGGAATACTAGACATTTTGTCTGGCTGTTTGTTTTATATCCATAACCCCGGTATTCTATGCGTTAAGCGTCTCCGGTGGCAATGACCTGCGGAAAATTATGATATAAAGGGAACCTCTACTAATCCATTTCTGCTACAACCGGCTGTAAAAGGCGCCATGCTTCGTTGACGAGTCAAATTCGTTGACGAGTCAAATTCGTCCTCAGAAATAGTTATTACTACGCTTGCGGCTATTTTGTCTCGCAGTCTCGCCTGATGGCTTTTCGCTCGATTTCGCTACGAAAGCGCTTTTTAGAGGTTCCTTAATGAATCTTTTCTGATAATCTGTCATCCTTAGTTAGCAGGACTACCGGTTTTATAGCAGAGGAAGATTCCGGCGGCTCCCGGAGGCTCTTTGTTGGGTATATAATGTTTTACCAGATATCGGGATGTTTTTCTGTCATCAGGAGTTGATTTGAAGTGTTGACACGGTCTGGCATTATAGCGGCGGTTCTGTTTTTCGCGATCGTCTCCTTTCCCTTCCTGTACAACGTTGTCAGCGTAGACATTTTGTCCAACGTATCGGTCGAACCGGCGCTAAAAATCGAGAAACAGGGGAAATGCGTCGAGGAGACAAGCTGGATGCGCCAGAACCATATGAAAATGCTGTTTCACACACGCGAAGGCTCTGTAAGGGAAGGGATAAGGCTTGTGAACAAAAGTTTTCACGGGTGTATTTCGTGCCATCCCAATCGCGCCGAGTTTTGCGACAAGTGTCATTCCTATGTGGGGGTCCAGCCGGAATGCTGGAATTGCCACAGTTACCCAAGAAAAGGAAAAAATTCAGATGAGCTTTGACCGCAGGGACTTTCTTGCGCTGGGAACGGCTATGGCCGCCGGAACTGTTTTTGGGCCTATAAGCGCGGCTCTTTCTCACACTGGCGGCGATGAGCGAGGAGAGGCCGGGGGCGATGCTAAAGACCATAGAGCTTCAGCGAAAAACTCATGGGGGATGGTGATAGATATTAATAAATGCGAAACCGGATGCACCGTCTGCGTTGACGCATGTAAAAAAGAGAACAATATTCCTGAATTTCATGATCCCTTACTGGATATCCATTGGATAAGAAAGCTTACCTTCAAACAAAAAGGAGTTCCTAACGCCGAGGAGCGATCGATGCCTGCCATGTGCTTTCATTGCGAGCATCCCCCCTGCGCCCATGTATGCCCTGTGGCGGCTACTTTTGTGCGTAAGGACGGGATCGTCCTGGTGGACAAGCACAGGTGTATCGGGTGCAGGTACTGCATGATCGCCTGCCCATACAAAGCGCGCTCGTTTGTCTCCAAGCATGTCGAGCCGAAGCCGGGAGACAACCCGGACGTGCCTGTGCGGATGCATGGCGTTGTGGAGAAATGCACATTATGCGTTCACAGAATAGATGGCGGTTTAGAGCCTGCCTGCGTGGAGGCCTGCAAAAAAAAGGGTAACGGCGCGATGATGTTCGGCGATTTCGCCGATCCTGAAAGCGGTATCTCCAAGCAGGCGCGAACCAGCAAAGCCAGCCAGATACGCCCCGATCTTGGGTGCAATCCCCGTGTGTTTTACATGGGAGTCTGACGAAAAATGAAAATAAGGTACAGGAGGATAGAAGGGCGCTCAAAGCAATATTACATTTTTATGGTAGTGTCAGGGGCCATTGCTCTGATGGCTCCTTTGTCAGCGTATATTCTTTTCTTGAAAGGGCATAATATCACCGGGATGAACAACCAGGTTCCCTGGGGAATGCCTATCGTAATGGCGGTCTATCTTATCGGCGCCTCCGCAGGATCGCTGGTTCTCTCCGCGCTTTCCTCGGTTTTTGGAAAAAGCGAGTATAAACCGTTTTCACGATCAGCCAGCCTTCTTGCGATCATTCTG
>DRJW01000113.1 GCA_011052055.1 Nitrospirota bacterium | reverse complement strand
AGAGTAGTTATTACTACGCTTGCGGCTATTTTGTCTCGCCGCCTCGCCTGACGACTTTTCGCTCGATTTCGCTACGAAAGCGCTTTTTAGAGGTGCCCATAATTCCAGAAAAACCTGAAAAGGATAAATAAACCCGCCGATGGCAAGCAAATTTGGCCGAAACGATTCGTTTTCAAATCGCAGGTTTCATCTTATAATCCTGTTTCTTACCGCGCTTACGCTTCGCCTTATCTATTTTGTCCAGAGTAGCGCGAATCCTCTGCTCTACACCCCCGTCCTCGACGAGACCTATTATATCCATCTTGGCAAGACAATCGCGGGCGGATTCTGGATGGGCGAAGATCGCCTGTTTTTCATGGATCCTCTTTACGGATATTTTCTGGGCTCCATTTTTTATTTTTTCGGCGACAACCTTACCACCGTCCGCCTTCTCCAGATACTCATCGACTCATTTAACGTTGTCTTGATCTGTCTGATAGGCGAAAAAGTGTGGAGCCGCCAGGCTGGCGTTATGGCGGCTCTATTTTACGCAGTCTACAAAGTCTCTTTCTACTACACGCTACTTATACTCAAGACGACGGGGACAATCACTTTGTCCCTCCTGTTTACTCTTACTGCGATAGGCGCCGCAAAGCGGGGGCGCAAGGTCGACTGGTTTTTACTCGGCCTTTTCGCTGGCGCGTTAACATTCTTTCGCGCCAATCTGCTTTTGATGGCGCCTCTTGCGGTTATGGTTTACTGGTTTGTCGAGAGGCCGCGATTTTTTCAAAAACTTCTGCCTAACGGCGCGATGCTCATGGCAGGACTTTTAGCGGTGTTGTCTATCGGCGCCGTCCGCAATTACATGGTAAGCGGCGAAGTTGTATTTTTAAACACGCAGACAGGCAGGCTCTTATACAGCAGTAACAACCCTTGTAACCTTACCGGCGGGTATTCGACCCCCTCGTTTTCCCGGCGTAACGCGGAAGACTCGGAGACAGACTTTCACAAAGAGAGCGAGCGCAGACTTGGAAGAAAATTAAGCGCGAAGGAAGTTTCAGGCTACTGGGTGGGACAAACCATAGACTATCTTCGGGAAAACCCTGGCGCCGCCTTCACGCTTTTGTACAACAAGATAAAAGCAACTGTGGGAGATTACGAAATCCCGAACAATTTCTCCAGCTACATCGCCGAGCGGTTCTCATCTCTTGCAAGGGCTCCGCTACCGACTTTCGCTTTCGCTTTCGCGCTGGGTATCCCCGGCCTGGCTCTGGGTTTGGCGGGAAACAGGAAAGTTGCGTGGGCGCTGTTACCATTAATAACATCCCTGGTTACGATCCTTATTTTCTACACATCGTCGAGATTCAGGATACCGGCTGTTCCATCCCTTCTGATCGGCTCCGGCGTCTTGATCGTGACCGCTTACGACTGGATGAAAAAGAAAGAAACGGCAAAGGCTGTCTTACTTATAGCTGTATCGATCGCTCTTGCGGCTATATCGCTTTTGGCCTCCAACCCTCAACCAACGGGGGATGGGAAGTATTTCCTTGCGCGCGCTTACTGGAACATAGGCGACCTTGGCAAAGCGAGCGCGGTTTCAGGTGAATCGGCGATCCGGTTTCCTCGCGATTCGCGGTTTCAGATGTTGTCAGGCATGATCGCTCTTTCTGAGAACAGGATAGAAGACGCGATAAATCAAAACCTTCTGGCGCTTAAGATCAACCCATCCGACGCCGACGCTCATCACAACCTGGGGTTGGCCTATCACGCTATGGGGCGAAATGACGAAGCGGTCGAATCGTTAAAAAAAGCCTACCTGGTAAATCCCCGGCCAAAAAGCCTGTACGCTCTTGCAAGGATATATGACCAAACCGGTGACAAAGATGACGCCATATCAGTGTACAGGCGATACTTATCCGTCTCCAGGCGAGGAAACCCGCTAAGAGAGAGAGCCGGCCAGCGCATCGAAGAGCTAAGAAGCGCAGGTGTCAAGTAATTGAAAACACGCCGTGTATGCTCTTATTTATATTCCTCGATCATTTCTGCAAGCGCGCCGGATTTTCACTCTTTGACAATTCCGAAAGCTTTTGACTGGGTTTCCCCAGATATGGTATAAGGTGTGGCTTTATTAATTATACACGGCGGTCAGGCGCTACAAAATAACGTATGAATATTCACGAGTTTCAGGCCAAGGAAATCCTTCGCAAATATAACGTTCCTGTTCCGAAAGGACATATAGCCACCGACGCTGGCTCTGTTAAATCTATTGTGGGCGAGCTTGGCCTCCCTGTGGTGGTTAAAGCCCAGATTCACGCTGGCGGACGAGGAAAGGGTGGAGGCGTTAAATTGGCCAAAACCCCTGGCGAAGCCGAAGAGGCTTTCAAGTCCATTATGGGGATGAATCTTGTCACTCACCAGACGGGCCCGGAGGGAAAAAAAGTCCATACGGTTCTCATAGAAGAGGGGGTGGACATAGCAAAAGAGCTCTACATCGCGGTGGCGCTCGACCGGGAGAAATCGCGCCCTGCGATTATGGTCTCCGAGGAAGGCGGCATGGATATAGAGGAAGTGGCCGCCAGATCACCCGAAAAAATAATGAAGGAATGGATCGATCCCGCGCTTGGCGTAATGCCGTCGCAGGCGCGCAAACTGGCGTTTTTCCTTAACCTCCCTTCTGAGGTGATCAGAGCGGTCACCGGTTTTATCATGAGCCTGTACAAGGCGTTTGAGGGCAAAGACTGCTCGCTGGCCGAGGTCAATCCTCTCGTATTGACCGGCGACAACAAGGTTATTGCGCTTGACTGCAAAATGAATTTCGACGACAACGCTTTATTCAGGCAAAAAGATGTCGTCGCCTGCCGCGACCTCAACGAAGAGGAGGAGCTTGAGATTGAGGCGAGCAAATACGACCTGAACTATATCAAGCTCGACGGGAATATCGGATGTATGGTAAACGGGGCCGGGCTTGCGATGGCGACCATGGATATCATAAAGCTTTCAGGAGGGGAGCCGGCCAATTTTCTGGATGTCGGCGGTGGCGCTTCGGAGGAGCAGATAGAAAACGCATTCCGTATTATTCTGGCCGACAAGAGCGTGCGGGGAATTTTCATAAACATTTTCGGCGGAATCTTAAGGTGCGACATATTGGCGAGCGGCGTTGTCAAAGCGGCGCGCAAGATCAAGGTTACGGCGCCTGTTGTCATCCGGATGGAGGGAACCAACGTCGATGAGGGGAAACACATCCTTTCAGAGAGTGGGTTTAATTTTATAGTGGCCGACGGGATGGGCGATGGCGCGCGCAAAGTGGTCGAGGCGGTCAAATGAGCGTTCTTGTAGATAAAAACACAAAACTTCTTGTACAGGGGATAACCGGCAAGGAAGGCTCTTTTCACGCCAACGGATGCAAGGAGTATGGGACGGACGTTGTAGGCGGCGTAACTCCGGGCAAAGAAGGGCAGGAGGTTAACGGTATTCCTGTTTTTAACACCGTCCAGAGAGCGGTGGACGCCACAGGCGCCAACGCCACGATGATCTTTGTGCCGCCCCCTTTCGCCGCAGACGCCATATTCGAAGCTTCCTCAGCCGGGATCGGGCTTATCGTCTGCGTCACCGAAGGAATTCCGGTGATGGATATGGTCAAGATAAAGCGCTTTTTGTCGGGGCACAATAAAGGGCGCCTCATAGGCCCCAATTGTCCCGGAGTTATAACGCCGGGCCAGGCCAAGATCGGCATTATGCCGGGCCATATACACAAGTCCGGGCCGGTGGGCGTGGTGTCGCGCTCTGGCACTTTGACTTACGAAGTGGTGGGGCAGTTGACGGCGCTCGGCATAGGCCAGTCCACCTGCGTCGGCATAGGCGGCGACCCTGTGAACGGGACGAATTTTATAGATGTCCTTAAACTTTTTAACGATGATCCGCAGACAACCGCTATTTGCATGATCGGAGAGATCGGCGGAAGCGCAGAGGAGGACGCGGCGAGGTATATCAAGGCCAATATCAAAAAACCGGTCGTCAGTTTTATCGCAGGCCAGACGGCCCCCCCGGGGCGGAGGATGGGCCATGCGGGCGCCATTATCTCCGGCGGTAAAGGGACTGCCGATGAAAAAATGAAAGTCATGGCCGAATGTGGCGTTAAAGTATGCGAGTCACCTGCCGAGCTTGGCGCGGCGGTCAAAAACGTAATGAGTCAGTAAGCTTTTTTGAGTAACAGTTTTGAAAGGTATAAAACAGTGGGCGGAGCAAAAGATTTAATAATTCGTGTTGGCGGCGAAGGCGGCGAAGGCATAATCTCATCCGGCGACATGGTGGCCCAGGCGGCGGTAAGGTCGGGGCTTGAGGTGCTGACGTTTAAAACATTTCCTGCGGAGATAAAGGGCGGTTACGCGATGTACCAAACCCGCTTCTCCCACGAGAAGATATTGTCGGAAGGAAGCGGATTCGATGTGATGTGCGCTTTCAATCAAGAGGCTTTGGATGTTAACGTACCGCTACTTCGCGAGGGCAACGTCCTCATATACGACTATCCGGGCGGCGACATAGCCGAAGAGCAGAGCATCCCCGGCGTTACATGTTATCCGGCGCCTATGAGCAAGATCGCCAAAGAGGATATCGGTACTTATCGCGCGAAAAACATGGTCGCGCTGGGAGTCATTTCCGAGCTGTTCTCGATTTCAATAGACTCCATCCGCGAGATCATCGATCTGAAGTTCGGCAGGAAAGGTAAAGAGGTTGTAGAGATAAACAACAGGGGGCTCAACGCCGGTATCGCCCATGTCAAAAATAATCTGAAAAAAACCGACCCCTATAAAATGGATCCTGGCAAACCATCGAGCGATGTCATGGTCATTTCCGGCAACGAGGCTATCGGGCTGGGCGCTCTTTTGGCCGGGGTTGAGTTTTTCAGCGCGTATCCGATAACCCCGGCGACAGAAATAGCGAATTTCCTTGCAAGGCACCTGCCGAAATTTAACGGCACGCTTGTTCAGGCCGAAGATGAGATAGCCTCCCTGGCCAACGTTATCGGAGCCTCCTACGGCGGCGCCAAGTCGATGACGGCCACATCCGGCCCAGGTCTTTCACTGATGCAAGAGCTGATCGGTATGGCGACAATGATGGAAGTGCCGGTGGTCATCGCCGACGTTCAGCGCGGCGGGCCTTCAACCGGTCTGCCGACAAAGCATGAGCAGTCCGACCTGTTCCTGGCGGCGCACGGCTGTCACGGGGACGGCTCGAAAGTGGTTTTATCACCCGAAGGTGTCGAAGACTGCATCTACATGACTGTCGAAGCGTTCAATATCGCGGAGAAGTACCAGGTTCCGGTTCTGATACTCTCAGACGGATCCCTGGGGTTCAGGACAAACTCCATCAAGGTACCCGACCCGTCGAAGATAAAGACCGTCGCAAGAGAGAAATATAGCGCCAGCGGTGACGGCTCGTTGTTTCAAAGATACCAGCATACAGGCTCAAGCGTCTCCCCGATGTCGATTCCGGGCCAGGCGGGAGGCTGTTACATCTCCACCGGGCTTGAGCACGCCGAAAGCTCGGCGCCCAAATATACGTCGGATAACCGCACGGCCATGATCGATAAACGGTTCGACAAGCTGGACGATCTCGAAGATTTCTTTTCGGAAACCGAGGCGGATAACCAGGACGGGGCCCAACTCGGCTTGATAGCCTGGGGATCGACCATTGGAACGGTGCGAGAAGCGGTGGCGCTGGCGAGAGAGGCGGGTTATAAAGTATCCGCTCTCTATCCAAAGCTGGTCTGGCCGTTACCTTTAAAAGCGCTTGAGAGCTTCGGCGCAAAACATAGCAAGATTCTGATTCCTGAAATCAACAAGCAGGCCCAGCTGGCGAGAATCATTCAATCCGAAACGGATATTAAACCTGTAAGCTACAACATCTACGGGGGAATGCCATTCTCGCCGGATATGATTGTCGAGAAAATAAAGGAGGTGATTTGATGACCACCGTCGCCGCGCCTTTGAAGGCGAAAGATTACAAGAGTACTATCCCGCCCACATGGTGTCCCGGTTGCGGCGATTATGGCGTATTAAACGCGGTTTTAAAAGCGTTCGCCGATCTTAAAATCGATATAGACAACACCGTGCTGGTGTCGGGGATCGGTTGCTCGTCCCGTTTTCCATATTTTGTCAAGACCTATGGCATGCATACCGCCCATGGCCGGGCTCTGCCTGTGGCGGCGGGGCTTAAGCTGGCCCGTCCCGATCAGGAGGTCATAGTCTTCGGCGGTGACGGTGACGGCTTTTCCATCGGCGGCGGCCATGTGCCCCACATCGCGCGGAAAAACACCGACATTACATACATACTGATGGACAACTCCATTTACGGGCTTACCAAAGGGCAGGTTTCCCCCACCAGTAGCACGGGGATGGTGGCTTCCACCACTCCATACGGCGCGCCCGATAATCCGGTCAATCCTCTGGCGTTTTGTCTGGCTTACGGGGCCACGTTCGTCGCGCAAGGTTACAGCTCTAAGGCCAAGGCAGTGCAAGAGCTTGTCAAAAAAGCGATTCAGCATAGAGGGTTTTCTTTTGTAAATATCATCAGCCCCTGCCCGACTTTCAACAAGATAAACACATTCGATTATTATAAAGATCTGATCGAGGAGATTCCGGACGATCATGACAGCAGTGATCTGAACGCCGCGCTGGCTATCGCCCTGAAAGCTAAGGAGGGCAAAACGCCAACGGGTCTTTTGTATCAGGTGGAGGCGCCGACACTGGTGGACCGGCTCAATGACATCCGTAAAAAAGCCGGCGCCTCGGACAATTACGATATCAACAAAATCATCGACACATATAAGCCATAGGAGTAAAGCATGGCATCGCGTACATTCGCTATCATTAAACCGGACGCGGTGGAGCGTTCGTTAACTGGCCGGATAATCAGCTGGATCGAGTCGGAAAAGCTTAAAGTTGTGGCGTTAAGAAGGATGCATATGACGAAAGCCGAGGCGGAGGGGTTTTATATCGAGCATAAAGAGCGCCCTTTTTTCGAATCGCTTACCGGCTACATGAGCTCTGGCCCCTGTTGCGTGGCTGTGCTGGAAGGGGAAAACGCGCAGGAGAGATGGCGCGACATCATGGGCGCCACCAATCCGAACGACGCCAATGAAGGGACGATAAGAAAAGAACTTGCGGTCGGTCTTGAGAAAAACTCGGTGCACGGATCGGATTCTGAAGATTCAGCTAAAAGAGAGATTTCCTATTTCTTCTCCGAACTCGAAATAGTGTAATTCAACCCCGCCAACCCCGGCCAGCCCCGGCCAGTCTCCAGGTTGTTTTAGCGCCCCTCTCGCCCTCGCCCCCCTCGCGCTGGAGATTATCTGAGGACGCCTGCTAAAAATCAGCGCAGGCTTCCGTTGTGAAGAGCGGTGGATACCAGCGCTCCCGAATAACCAATGGCGGATAGTTTATCAAGATCGAGGCTGGAGCTGATTCCCCCCGCGAAGCGCCACGACTCGCCTTTTTCAGGGCGCGGCAGGGCTGTAACATCAAAATTACCGCATCCCACCGCGTCGAGTCTCATAAAGATAAACCGTCTCGCGCCAACAGCTCTGGCCCGGTTAATCAGCTCGGTTGTGGTGGATGATCGATTGACCCCTATCGGCTTCCCGCGCATGGTATCGATGGATACAATGGCTTTGGATAAATCCGCCGTCACATCGCTCATCTGGAATGTCTCAGTGGCCACAACCGGTGTCAGCCGGGGATGAGACAAAACGTCGTCCATTGTTTTATAGCCTGCGTCGAGCCAGTAGTTTTGCGTCGTTAAACAAATAAGTTTTTCTATAACCGGAAAGTTTGATCCTTTGCCCATGATCGCGTCGAGATCGGCGATGTAGAAGAGGTTAAAATTAAATTCGGCGGTAAAACGCTCCACGAAATGCAACGGGTCGGCGCCAGACAGAAGAGGTGATTTAACAGGTTTATATTCGCTTCGGTTCCCGGCGACAGCGCGCGCGACCTCGCCGTTTTTGATATCCATCACAGGGATGACAAAACCAGGTTTCATGCCGACACTATAACGTGGGGCATGGGGAAAAGAAAGGCCGGACCAAAGACCACCTTGTACTCATGGAAGCCTCTAAAAATTCGATTTCTGCTGTAAACGTGTGACATGCCCTCTCACGTCGTTGGCGTGTCCAAATTGTCCTCAACGTATGTTCCCATACGTTTGCGGGAATTTGCTCCCGTCTCCTTGTGAGAAACCATCTCATCCGTTTTCGCCACGAAACCAATTATTAGAGGCTTCCTTATTGTTTTAAGCCCTCCCCGCCCTGGCGATGACCAGTCGCCAGAGCGAAAAAGGCAGGAGGCAAGGGCTAAGGCAAGCCGCTCACGTTTTTATATCTACAGGGAGCCTCTACAAACTTGATGATAAAGTTATTTCTTCCAGAACCTGCTGATCGCCTCTGCCCCCGTCTCCACCCGGATTGTTATCTAACGCCTTTTCTATCTCCTTTCCAGCCATGCCGTAAGACCCCGTTTCGGCATATTGGTCTATGAGAATTTTTCGCGCCTGCGAATTATCCGGGTTCAACTTCAAGGCGGATCTGAAACTTTCCTTAGCTTCCGCATCGCGTCCCAGCTTCAGGAGAATTTTGCCACGGAGCAGTTGCAATCTATCCATGGAGATTCTGGAATCGTAATTAAGCGCCTGTTCTGTGGAATCGAGAAGCATCCCGTAAGGCTCCTTGCCGATAAATTTTCGCATTGCGCCGGCGAGCCTGTCGAATGAAGGCTTGTCGCTTGAAAGGTAGCGCAAAACAAGCCTGTCGCACCTGGTAGTCAACGCCATATCCTGGGCGCCGATAGTAGATGGCGGATAAAGCCACATGGCCGGGTCGTAAGCTGTAAAAGCCAGAGCTGATAAACTTACAGCCAGAGCGACAATGGCCGTGACCGGTAAATGAAACGACTCCATAACAAGACTCCTTATTAAAGCCTTCGCCTGCCCGGAGATGGAGCAATTGACGTGCCAACAGATATGCCGGAACAAGACCAATGTTATCAATGTGATGAGCGACGCGATATCCCTTGCCAGGTTTTCTAGAGTTTCCGGCTACAATTTACCGGTCTTTCTACTACGAATTTAAAGGTGTGGACGAGATAGCAGGATGTCGCCTGAAACCGGATATACTTTCATTATGAATGAAACAAAGAGTTCAAAAGACAGGTTTACCCACTTGCGCGAAACATTAAACCGCCTGCCCGCCAAACCTGGTGTTTATCTGATGAAAGATAAAAACGGAATAATTTTGTATGTCGGCAAGGCGAAGTCTTTACGAGACAGAGTCCGCTCTTATTTCCAGAGTTGCGCGGCTCATTCGCCCCGAATCGAGGCGATGGTTAAAAAGGCCCGGTCGGTAGACGTGGTTATCACCGCCTCTGAAATAGAAGCGCTGATATTGGAAGACAACCTTATTAAAAAAGAGAAGCCGGCATTTAATGTATTGCTAAAGGATGATAAAAATTATCCTTATCTCAAGCTTACAATGAAGGAAAAATTTCCGAGGCTGGTTCTTGCGCGAAAAGTTTTAAAAGACGGCGGAATGTATTTTGGCCCCTTTGTCTCCGCCAAATCGGTCAGGGAGGCGCTGAGGCTTGTCCGCAAGATATTTCCCCTTCGCCAGAGCAGGGACAACCTTGAAGGAAAACCTTTCCGGCGCCCTTGCCTGAACTTCCAGATGAAAAGATGCCTCGCGCCGTGCGCAGGAAAAATCAGTGAAGAGCAATACCGGAGCGAAGTAGACCGGGTAGTCATGTTTTTAAAAGGACGCAACGAGGAGCTTGTAAAGACTCTTCATCAAAAAATGATGGACGCCTCCGGCGAGGAGCTGTTCGAGGTGGCGGCAAGGTATCGCGACGAGATGTCCGCGCTTAAGAAACTTGCCGAGAAACAGTCGATAACAGACACGTCCCTTGCGGATGAAGACGTGATCGCGTCATACGAGAGAGCGGGCAGATCGATAATGAAAATTTTCCGTATCAAGCGGGGAAAGATGAACGCCGAGAAGAATTTTCTTTTTGACAAACTCGATATTCTGGATAGAGACGAGGCGCTGGGGGCGTTCATACGCCAGTTTTACTCCCACGGAATGGAAATACCGGGAACAATAATCATAAACGGCGCTCCGGATGACAAGGCGGCGCTGGAGGAATATCTTTCGGCGAGAAAAGGCGCGAAGGCGCAAATCGTTTTTCCCGCGCGGGGGCGCAAGAGACGCCTGATGGAAATGGCGGAGAAAAACGCGAAACTCCAGCTAACCTGCGCTCTCGATTCTGAAAAAGAGAGACGTGGGGCGTTAGAGGAGATAAAAGACAAGTTGAGCCTGGCCAATCCGCCAACGGTCATAGAAGCTTACGATATCTCCAATACGTCAGGGTTGAATCCAGTCGGCTCCGTTGTTGTTTTTCGCGACGGATCGCCATCAAAAAGTGAATATCGTAAATATAAAATCAAATCTGTCAGCGGGCCGGACGATTACGCTTCACTGGCTGAAGTTGCGCGAAGGCGCATGACCCGGCTTGCCGAAAAAGGCGGGCTGATCGCCAACCTGATATTGATCGATGGAGGCAAGGGGCAGGTAAACGCGATCAGCCGGGAACTGGGCGAAATGGGATTTGATGGCGTGGCCATAGTGGGAATAGCCAAAGGTAAAGATAGAGAGAATCCGGATTCTGACCAGTTTTTCATTCCCGGCGTAAAAGAAGAAGTGAAATTTACGTCGCAGTCGCCGGGCCGGTTTTTGCTTCAGCGCGCAAGGGACGAAGCGCACCGGTTCGCTGTTTCGTATCACAGGAAACTTCGCGACAGCGCCATGACACGCTCATCGCTCGACGCCATCCCCGGCATAGGCCCAAAGCGTAAAAAAGCGTTGTTAAAGCGGTTCGGCTCTGTCAGGAAAATCCGGGAAGCTCCGCTCGAAGAGTTGAAAGAGACGTTACGAGTGTCGGACCGGGTGGCGAAAGGTATTTATGAGAAATTGTGAGCCAGGTATATGCGATTATTAGAAATACCTTTTTGAAAATAAGCAAAGACTGCGCGGGGCCGGAGCTAGAGCGAGGCTGGGTTATACGTAGTATTTTTCAATCCTGGTTGGACGGATGCTTGCAATTAGTCCAATCGATAAGGAACAAGTTGTATGTTACGCCTTCCAGGCCCTTGAATTCCGCCCACCCGAATTCTTTGCAAACGATATCAGGATCGTTTTTCACGCTATTGTATACAATGTAGGAGATGAGTAGCCGGTTATCGAAAGGAAACTCCTCTTCCCTTGCGGTAAGCGACCTGAAGGCTTCCGGTTTAATACCCTCAATCCGGGACGCGACGTTCACCGGTATTCCATACCGGTCATTGTCTGGAGCGACTTTAGTCTCTCCGAAATCTATTCCTATTCTTACATTTATTTTTGATTTTTCTTCGGCTGTCTCATTGTACTTGTTCAAATCCTGCATCACATGGATCGCGGTTTTAACGGCGCCGGGGTTATTTTCGAAAACCGCCATGAACCCGTCGCCGAGTCCTTTTTTATACACGGCTCCGTTCTGGTGCGCGTGCTTGTTATATATCGATTCGAGATAGTTGAACATGGCGAAGAAGTGATAACCGCCATACGTATTGATGATCTCGGTTGAGCCGCGAATGTCGAGGAACAATATAGCCTCTGATCTTGTTTCGGTGACCGGGTTGGCGGAGATCGTATCGTCGAGCTCTGATGAGATCGAATCAGGGGCTTTGGGCAGGGGTTTTTCGGGATGGGCCTCTTTGGCGGCCCTGTACTCATCCAGAAATTCTTTGTCGGCGTTTACTATATGCGCTTGCGATTTATTGGCTTTTTTTATAAAAGTCTCATAATCCTTGATCGCCTCCTCTTCCTGCCCCAGATCATAGTTTGCCTTTCCCCTGTTATGGTATGAAATGGTGTACTTGGGATCGATGCGTAAAGTCTGGCTGTAATCCTTGATCGCCTCTTGCTTCTTGCCCAAACTTGAAAACGCGACGGCCCTGTTATTGTAAGCTTTAGCGAAGTTTGGATTAAGGCGCGCGGCCTCATCGTAATCGGATATGGCCTCTTGTTTCATGCCCAGATCCGATTTGGCGTTGCCACGGTTATAGTAGGCCTGGACAAGGCCGGGATCGCGGCTGATCGCTTCATCATAATCGGATATGGCCTCTTCTAGCTT
>DRJW01000112.1 GCA_011052055.1 Nitrospirota bacterium | reverse complement strand
CAAGATCAAAAGGCGGAAATGCAAAAACAACCCCGCCACTGCTTCAGCGGGGAAATTATCGCATGAGGGGGAGGGTAAATACAACCTTAAGAGATCGGCAAAACCACTAGGCGATTTCTTGCCATTTCTTTGCAACCACGAAAAGCGATAAATGCCCAATATTTGTCGTCGCTACAACCACATCGCTTCCTTGATTGCTGACAGAATTGGCTTGCGCACAGAGAATCACATCGCCATCAAGCGCTTTGTCTTCATCAAAAGGCTTACCCTTGTTACGACATTCAGCCCAATATTCTGAGGCTTTTCGCATCATGTTTGTATTGATTGGTAAGTATTCGAGATTTTCAATTAATTCATCAAGAGCCTTTAATCCTCTAGTTTTATCAGCCCGTAAAAGCTCTCGTCGAAGTTCATAATCTGCTATCTCTGGAATTAATACATTGCAGCCATTTTTAATTAAATCAACCAACCAACTTTTGCACTCACGCGTCTCTTCAGAAGCGGCTGGATTAGTTGCGCTTCCAAGCACACTAGTATCAAGCAAAATAATCATTTTTTCGGGAAAAGCTTTCTATAAGACAGCCTATCATCATCAAGCGCCTTTTTTAGGTACTCCCACGTTTCTTTCTGTTCCTGTATGTCTTCGTGGCACCATTTTTCCAACAGTTGAATTGCTCTTTGACGTTTTAATTGATCTTCAGAAACATGGTGTGAAGCTTCCAAATTACGCAGAATTTCTACTCTATCGATAGTTATAGAATCAGTAGGAGAACCAGTTACTAATAAAGAGAATACCCAGGCGCTCAAGCGACGTTGGTATTTGTCAACTATTTCGGTCACTGATAGTTCAGAAGAAGAATTTACTTCTCCTTCTGGTTCCTCAGGGTAGGTTGGCGCGTTTTTCCTAGATTTAAGGAGCTTCCATTTGTAATCATAAGGGTCTGCGCCATTGTATTCAAAATATGGGGTTGTCGGGTTTCCCGCTAAATTTTCTTGTTCTGCGGTTAAAGGCATGATTCAACCTCTTCTTCCAATGTCGCAATAATATCATTTGCTATAGTTTTTGTTTTATTCCATTTTTCAAAAGCATCCATGATCTTTACGACATAGTCTTCAGTCAATTCTTTATGGAAATTAAAAGTAGCCTGAAGTTGATTTGGTTTTTTAAAATTAGGTTTAATTTCAAGGTTCATTCTCATTGAATCTACACTTTTAGACATAAAAACACCAAAATGGGCATCTTGATCCTCAAAATGCTTGGCAACAATATTTTTTTTACTAATAAACAGATTGCGCGTAATTTCGCAAATTTTTTCTGAAGCGCTTATTCCAGAATGCCAAATGAGATTGAAGCCTACTGCTTTGTAAGGAGTATGTGGAAGAGTCTTAATAATTCCCCCAAAAACTTTATTCAAATAGATGTTGTTATCTAGTTTAGGATTTTTAAAACTTAATTGAAGCCTATCAGGCACTGAAAGCAACTGATAATTATCAGTCTCTACCTGAACAACCTGAGGTGTATACAAACTGCCATCCTTGAACTCATCTTCCGCTATGATACCTTGCTTTATTAACCAAAACTTATCAAGAATGCTTGGGTTGAAATTTGATGCGATAACCACGGCGTTTTCCGAAATCAATTTGCCCATAGGTTTAATATTTCTACAAAATTATTAGTAATCCTAGGAAAAAGTATACCACCAAACTATTGTTAACAAAAAGTTTGCCTACAAAATCCCCTGCTCCAGGTTTTTCCAGGCGCCGATGACGAGGCCTACTATCGGGCTTTCGTTTTCCCTCAAGTCGATATGCTGGATTTTCTCTGAAATGTTCAGAGGGATCAGGTATAGGTGGTAACCCTCTTTTTGTATGGTTTTGGCCGTGATTCCTCCGCCTTCATATATTGCGTAGATTTTTTTCTCTTCGATTCTCTCTTTGTCGATCCCCCGGTCTATGACCACAACGTCGCCGGAGTTAAGATGCGGCGTCATCGACTCTCCTTCGAGCCGGCAGGCGATCAGGTCGCGCGACGCGCCCGCTTTTTTCAATGCCCGCATATGGAACAAGAAGTAGTCGATAACGTCCTCCTCGGCGATTCTGGGGCTTCCTGCGGCGATATTTCCCGCAGTAAGGGGCACGCTGATATAGTCCGACTCGTCCAGTTTGGCCGCCGTTGTGTTCTGGGGCGCGTCAACCTTGAACTGGAGCGGCCTGTATTCGCGTACATCCGAGGGGAGGGGCTTTCCCAGTAAAAGCCAGCCGAGGTCCACTTCGCCGATTTTAGCGATTTTGAGGAGGACGTTTATATCGGGCAAAGTTCCCTCTTCGTACCGTTTAACTGAAGTGTGGGAGACGCCGATAAGCCGGGCAAACTGGTGGAGCGTTCTTTTGCCCCTGATATGATTGACTCTCCGGCCAACTGCGTCAGGGTCAACGAGCTTTGTTTTACGCATCTGTGAAATACATCCTTGACAATTTACATATTCGTTAATTATTATTCTAGTCAGGCGCGGCGGTCATGGCAAGTTTTAAGACGTTTTTAGCGAGGTTATGTAAAAACTCATGGGGAAACCAAATACGCTCTCAATTCTGCCCAGCGGCGGGTCGGCTCCGGTCATACCATCAAAACGCAGGTATTTCACCATTTCGCAGATCGCAGGCCGATGGGGCGTAAGCGCGCCCACGGTGATACGCCTTATCGACGAAGGGCAGTTGACGGGCCTTAAAATAAGGGGAGCCTACCGGGTAACCCGCGAATCGATAGAGTCTTACGAGAGAAAAGTGGCCTTTTGATAAAAAACCGGGCTTTAACTGTTTCCCTTTTCCCATCGCTATATTTATAATTGCCAACTGGGGTAACTTTAAATATGAAAACTAAAAACGAGCTGACGACGACGGATAGCCACGTCAGCGAACTTGTCGAAGTTACGAAATTGGCGATCAGCGAAGCCGCAAAGAAAAACCATGCGACAATCGGCCACGCCGATATTATCCAATACGCTGAATCGGTAAGGGAAATACATGAATCGCTGGTAAAAAACCTTGACCAGGCCGGGAGCCACTCGAAAGTTATCCTGCAGTTTTTAAGCCAGTGGAACAATCTTGCGCTTGGGGTCTTTTACTCATCGGATATAGCCAAAAAAGAAAAGGTACTGTCAAAAAGGCAGTACGACATTTTTATCAACTCGCTGGAGGAAATAATCAGGTACGGCAAAAAATATTTCGACGGTTAAATCAGCGGGACGCCCGCTAACGGCTTGTCAGGAGACTTTTAACCCCGGCGCAACGTCGCCGTCAGGCTCGATAAGCTTTAACGTATTTCCGTCATTGACGGCCAGAGCCATTCCGTTCGATTCGATTCCCATAATCTTGCGCGGTTTCAGGTTGGATACGATGACCACTGTTTTTCCGATCATCTCATCAGGCTCGTAGTCTTTCGCGATCCCGGCCACCAGCGTCCTTCGCTCATCCCCAAGATCGACAGTCAGCTTAAGGAGCTTGTCCGCCTTTTCGACTTTACTAGCTTCAATCACCTTTGCGGTCATTAGTTTAATCTTTGTGAAATCTTCAAACTCGATCAAGCCTTCATCCTCCTTCGATCTGGTTTTTTCCTTAACGCCCGCTTGTTTTCTGGTGATCTCCACGATTTTTTCGGTCGATTCAATATCGATCCTGTCTACAAGCCGCTCGAACTTGCCGATAGTATGATGAGTCATCCATTCCTGTGAGTCATCCCATTTTAACGGTTTGATTTTAAGGATTCTCTCCACTTTTTCGGCGAATCGCGGAACAACCGGTTTCAGATATAGGGTAATAAGCCTGAAAGCGTTTATACCAGCGGATAGAACCTCGCGCATTCTTTCAGGGTCGTTTTTAAGCTCCCACGGTTTGGACTGGTCGATATATACATTGGCTTTGTCGGTAAGACGCATAATTTTTTTTATCGCCAGATTGAAATCGCATGCGTCGTAATCGGCGGCGATACCATCGGCCGCCTTATGCATATCTATTATCATCTGCCGTCCCGATTCATGAATATGCTCTATCCGGTTTTCAAGCCCTTTGTTTTTATTGAGTATGCTTATGACACGCGATCCGAGGTTGGCCACCTTGTTTACCAGCTCCGCGTTGACACGGAACACGAAATCGCTGAAGCTTAAATCAAGGTCGTCCACCGAGTTCTTCAGTTTGCTGGCGTAGTAATAACGCAGGTACTCAGGGTCGAGCTGATCCAGATATGTACGGGCGTTAATAAATGTCCCTTTTGTTTTGGACATCTTCTCGCCGTTCACCGTCAGAAATCCGTGTACATGTATTTTATGCGGAAGTTTAAATCCCGACCCTTCAAGCATCGGAATCCAGAAGAGGGTGTGGAAATAGACGATATCCTTGCCGATAAAATGGTGTATTTCAGCGCCGCCCAATCGCCATAGCTGGTCGAAATCGGCTCCGGTCTTGCCGGCCCAGTTTTTCGCGGAGGCGATGTAGCCGACCGGAGCGTCGAGCCACACATAAAAGTATTTGTTTTCCTCTCCTGGAATCTTGAATCCGAAATAAGGGCCGTCTCTGGATATGTCCCAGTCCCTTAATCCTTCTTTCATCCATGTGGCCAGAAAGTTTTTTACCTCCGGCTGTAGCGCTCCGCTCCCGACGAATTTCTTTAATGTCTCTTCAAAAGCGGAAACGCGGAAAAAATAGTGGCCAGACACTTTGCGAACAGGTTTTGCGCCGCAGATGGAGCATCGCGGATTTTTCAGCTCCGTCGAACTGTAATGAGAGCCGCACGCCTCGCAAACATCGCCGTACTGGTCTTCGGCCCCGCATTTCGGGCAGACACCCCGGACAAACCGGTCGGGCAGAAACATCTTGTCATGTTCGCAGTAAGCCTGCTCCACATCTTTGGTTGTAATGTGCCCTGCTTTTTTGAGCTTGAGAAAAATCTCCTCGGAAAGTAGCCGGTTTTCTTCTGAATTGGTTGAATGGTAGTTGTCGAACTTTATATGAAAATCATCGAAATCACGCTGATGCTCCCGATGATACCGCTCTATGATTTTTTCGGGAGTAGTTCCCTCGCTTTTGGCCCTTATCATTATCGGAGCCCCGTGAGTATCGTCCGCGCAGAAAAAAAGGCATTTTCTGCCGGTCATTTTTTGAAACCGGACAAAGATATCGGTCTGGATGTATTCGATCAGATGCCCCAGATGTATCGACCCGTTGGCGTAGGGCAAGGCCGAAGTGACGATCATGGTTTGGGACGGCATTTTAAAAAAAACTCTCCTTGCCTGAAACAGTTAAATATACGGGATTTTCCACGATGAGCATTCTAGCATGGCGACAAAGCGTCCAAGGGCTAAAAGCGACGGGCTCATAATTTTCGATGTTAATCTGTTGACAAAAAATGAATATATTTCAATAATCATCTAACAAGGTTTTACGGTGTAATCATTCACCGCGCCCGGTTTAAATGGTAATCAGCAGGAGCGATATATTGAAACGCGCCATTCCGGGGGGGGAGCAGGCTTACAGGGGAGTGTTGCGCGGTTTTGCCCGCGCCGCCTTGATCGCCACTACAGGTCTGCTTGCCGTTTCTTTTCTCACCACACCGGCTTTCGCCAGAAAAATCAATTTCAAGATCAATAAAGAGGGCTTTACATCCAGCAAAATATGTGGGGAATGCCACATCGACATATATAACAGCTGGCGCCAATCGATGCATTCGAGATCTGTGAGCGATCCAATTTTCAGGGCGGCGTACATAATGGCCTTTTTCAAGACAAATGGAAAATCCCCAAAGCTTTGCCTCGGGTGTCACTCTCCTACTACGAGGGTCACAAACAACTATAAACTGGACGATCCCATCACGTCCGAAGGTGTTACATGCGATTTTTGTCATAGCCTAAAAGAAGTTAAATTCACCCATCCCGTCAATACAGCTGTAATGGATGTGGGCCATGTTAAATACGGGCCCAATAAAGAAGGGAGCGTGAAAATCCATGATATAAAATATTCGCCTCTTCACAGTAGCGCGAAGCTATGCGCCACTTGCCATGAGTACCGACCCAACGGGGTGCCGGTTATGACGACGTACAGCGAATGGAAAGAGGGGCCGTATGCGGAAAAAGGGCTACAGTGCCAATACTGCCATATGCCTCAAACCAAAGGGCAGATCGCGACGGGTGTTACCGGCGGCCCAGAAAAAAAAGTCTTTAGCCATAATCTAACAGGAGGGCATTCCATCTCTCGGCTTAAAAAAGCTGTTGAGGTGAAGATAGCTAAAGTGGTTCGGAAAAAGGATCGTATGACCATTCATGCGCATATTACGAACTCAGGCTCCGGCCATCGTGTTCCCACCGGTATTCCGACAAGAAAGCTTATTTTGTTCTGCGAAGTTCGCTCAGTTGGTGGGAAAGTCTATAAAGAAAAAATAGTTTATGAAAAAGTTATTTTTGACAAAAACGACGTTGAGCTTGTCCATGACGAAGACATCATGCTTGGCCGGGGGGTGACCATAGTGAAAGATAACAGAATTTTCCCTAAAGAAACCCGTAAAGAAACGTTCACTTTCTATCTGTCGGATAAAAAGGACGCGCAGGTTATTGTGTGGGCGGATTATCTGTATGAGCCGCTTGTTCCGCAGGCGATAGAGATGAGAATAGAAATGGATCGTGACGAAAAAGTCTCTTTGCATTAGGGCCGATTGCGATTTACTTGAGAAAACCAGCGAATGACCACTGAAATTCTAGAAGCCGTATCAAATGCCAGAAGGCGTTTTTTGAGCGCTGTTCTTGCCCTGTTCAGCCTGATTAGCGTCATAGGCGTTGTTTATCCCGTGGGTTTATTCTTATGGCCCCATCGGAAAAAAGTGGGCGGAGTGGCTGTGCGGTCGATCAAAATTTCGATTTTGGAGGTACCTATCGGAGAAGCCAAATTCGTCAGGTTTTTGAACAAGGCGGCTGTAATAATTCATCCGAATGAGCAGGAGGTTTTGGCTTTATCCGCCATATGCACCCATCTTGGCTGTGTCGTCAAGTGGAACGGCGGCAAAAAAGAACTTGACTGCCCCTGCCACGGAGGGCGATTCGATATCAGAGGAAACGTGCTGTCAGGCCCTCCGCCCGCGCCTCTCGCCTCGTACAAGGCGCGCGTTGAGGACGAGTATATTGTCATTGAAGAAGCGTAATTAAAGATCATGAGCTCATTGCGATTCGGCCCTGTTGAGATAAAAAACAGGCTTGCCGTCAAGGCCTTCAAGGCCATCGACGACAGGTTCGGAGTCAAAGAGATACTTGATGATGAGGTGTTCGAGAAAATCGCGCCGTCTCATTTAAACTTCTGGTCCTGTTTTGGCGGGATCAGCTTTTTTCTTTTCATAAGCCAGGTGGTCACCGGAATGCTGCTTATGATTTATTACCAGCCCAGTGTGTCCCAGGCCCACTCTTCAGTGGCGATGATTATGAACGAAGTTCCTTTCGGTTGGTTGATCCGGGGCATCCACGTCTGGGGCTCAAGCCTGATGCTGATAACCATCGGCGTACATATGGCGAAAATATATATTAGCGGGATATATAAAGCCCCCAGGGAGTTGAACTGGGTAATCGGGGTTTGTTTGTTTCTTATGACATTGAACCTGTCGTTTACCGGCTACCTGCTTCCCTGGACACAGCTTTCCTACTGGGCCACAGTTGTCGGAACAGAGACACCGTCCGCTATTCCTGTGGTCGGGGAGTATATACGGTTCGTGTTACGCGGCGGGGAGGAGATAGGACAGATGACGCTTACAAGGTTTTTCGCCATCCATGTGATTATCCTTCCGTTCGTGACGGCCGGTCTCATCACGCTACATCTGATGCAAATAAGAAGACAGGGCATTTCGGGCCCGCTTTAATAACAAAGAAAGATTTGTGAATGGCCAGTCCAACGGAATATACAAAAAACAAAGAGTGCGAAGTCAAAGCTCTTCCCATGAAAGACAAAGAGAGGTTGATCCGTGAAGGGAAGGCGTACTGGTTTTTCCCGGATCATGTGGCCGAGCAGATCATAATATGCGGATTGATATTGATGATTCTGATAACTATCACGACTCTTTTTCCGGCCCACCTCGGAGAGAAAGCCGATCCGTTCAACACCCCCGGCCATATCAAGCCTGAATGGTATTTTCTGGCGGCTTACTATAGCCTCAGGTTAGCGGAGCATTTTGAGTTTCTCGGCGCCTGGGCCCCGAAAATACTAGGCATCGTAATGCAGGGGGTGGCTATAGCCTTACTGCTGATGGTTCCCTTCCTGGATCGCGCAGGCCGCGAGCGCAGGCCGTCCAGACGCCCGATAGCTATGGGGATAGGGCTTGCGGCTGTGACTGTTTTTATCGTCTTTACTTTATTGGGGTACTACATCTGACTTTTTCGCCGCGTAACGGAAAAGACCCGGCGCTGTTTGGTGAAGGCCAGTGGCGAGGGGGAAGGGGGACCCGGCGGCGACCGGCGGCGGGAAGGCGGAAAACAGGCTATCGTATCAGGGAAAGGAACTCTTGACGGGTTCTGGGATCTTCTTTGAACCCTCCAAGCATGGACGATGTGATCGTAACGGAGTTTTGCTTTTCAACTCCCCGCATGGCCATGCAAAGGTGGAGGGCTTCGATAACCACGGCCACGCCTTTTGGCTTAAGGCTCTCCTCAAGAGCGCTGGCTATCTGGTTTGTCAGCCGCTCTTGAACCTGCAACCGCCTTGCGAACACCTCGATAACTCGCGGAATCTTGGATAGCCCCAGAATTTTTCCATCGGGAAGATAGGCCACATGCGCCTTTCCGTAAAAGGGAAGCATATGGTGCTCGCACAAGGAAAAAAGATCGATGCTTTTTATAATCACCATGTCATCGCATTTTTCCTCGTAAACAGCATCGTTTAAAACATCCTCTACATTCATATCGTAACCGCTGGTAAGAAACCGGAGTGATTGCTCGACCCTCTGCGGTGTTTTAAGCAAGCCTTCCCTTTGCGGGTTCTCGCCTATTTGTATAAGGAGATTTTTAATTGTGTCTTTCATGGCTTAAAGGGAACCGCTAATAAAATCGAGGTCAGCAAGAATAGAAAAGCGCCTGGGCAGGGCTACTTGGCAATTCCCGACAGGCATATGAATGGATTGTTTTTAAAGCGCTTAGTCCGACTTGTTATTCACAGCCTGTTTAAAGTGCTTACCGGCTTTAAAGCGAACCACTTTCCTCGCGGAAATCTCCGCTTCCTCACCTGTTTTCGGGTTGCGGCCGATCCTGGGGTTTTTCGCCCTGGTCTGAAAAGATCCGAACCTTCTTAAGATAACCGGATCATCGTTGGCAAGGGCGCCTTTTACAAGAGCTATTATTGTCTCAACAGCAGTGTCCGAGTCTTGCCGCGCAAGCCCCGTCTGCTCTGCCACACGGTTTATAATGTCGATCTTTGTCATGCTATCTTTTCCCGCGAACCAAGTAAGACTCCCACCAAGTATCTACGCTATAGTAGCTTTTTTTCCCTTATTTTTCTACTATTTAATTTATTTTTCTCCGGTCATTTCATTTTCCAAGGCTTTGGTCTATCCATTCGAGATATGGTTTCAGGCCGTCGGCGACCTCGACGGCGACAATTTCCGGAGTTTCATACGAGTGCAGTTTTTTTACAGCCCGGCACAGATCGGCGAATTTCTCCTCGCTGGTTTTTGCTATCAGCAAAAGCTCCTCCTCGTCCGCCACTTTCCCTTCCCATCGGTAAATTGAGCGTATTTTGGGGATTATGCTTACGCACGCCGCCAGATTTTCCTCAACCAGGACAGTGGCGATTTTTCCCGCCTCCTCCTCGCTTGAGGCCGTCATGAAAACCACCTGTTTACCTGATCGCTCCATCATGCGGTTTATCTTCTCATATATCAGGCGTCCGGCCAATCAGATCGTAATCGGTGGCCCCGACGATTTTCACCGGAATTATAGAGCCGATAGCGGCTGTAAGCGAGTCAAGGATAACCGTTCCGTCGATTTCCGGGGCCTGATGTTTCGTCCTGCCGGTCAACAGCGCCTCCTCCTCGTCGATTCCATCCACTATTACATCCATTATACTTCCCTTTTTTTCGTTCAATAACCGCTTTGAGATTT
>DRJW01000111.1 GCA_011052055.1 Nitrospirota bacterium | reverse complement strand
TCCCGAACTCTCTGATCTTCCCGATGATCGCTTCGATATGTGACGGCTCAAGCTTGATTTCCTTGACAAGCTCGGCCACCTCGCCGCGCAGTTTGGCTTCTTGTTTCAGCAGTTTATCCTTTTCTTTCACGGTGATTTTTTTAACCTTCAGCTTCGGCGACGCTTGTTCAAGTTTCGCGGCTACCTTTTTGAGCTGGCCTACGAGTTTTAAAACTCTTTTAGTCTCTTTTTTGAGTTTCGCGGCGGAGGCTTCTTCCAAAGGCTCGCTAAAATTGATCAAATCCTGTATCGGCATCTCCTCGGCCTCTACCTTTTCCGCCAGGCTGGCGATTTCGTTTATTGTGATCGGACAGTTTATCACCGCGTTGATAACGATGTTTTGCCCTTTCTCGATCTCTTTTGCAATGGTCACCTCTCCTTCACGGGTGAGAAGCGAAATTGAGCCCATTTCTTTTAAATACATCCGGACAGGATCTTCTGACGGCTGGAATCCTTCATCGTCACTCCCGGCTTTACCCGACCCTTTTTTGCCGGCTCCGGCTTTCTTGGCCGCCATTCTGGCGCCCTCCCGCGCGGTATCCATCACGTAAATACCAAGGTCGGTGAACTTCTTCATAAAATCTTCTATTGCTTCCGAAGTTACAACATCAGAAGCAAGGGACTCGTTTACCTCGTCATAGGTCAGGTAGCCCCTCTCCTTTCCTTTGGAGACCAGTTCGCTATTAGGCGTCTCTTTTTTAGGTTTCCCCATTAATACGCTCCATGCCAGAGAAAATACAAAGCCTTTACTATACCTTATGGCGTCTCGATTCCATATATTTTTTTTTGGCTTCGATAAATTTGTCAGATTCACCCGATTTGGCCGCCATCGCCTGCTCTTTCAGGGTTCGGCGGCGAGCTTCGGGGCTGTAAAGCGCCAGGTTGGCGCAATCGCTTACGACCTGTTCGATGTCTTTTTCGTCGAACAGGTTCATCTCCAGCGACAATTCTGTCAAGTTTTTTCTGAGCCGGTCGTCGACAGCCAGGCCAACTATGTCGGCTGTAGCGTCCAGACCTTTATCCCTCGCCTCCAGGATAAGCCTGTAAATATCCCTATGGTCTTGAGTTTTAAAGTTATTCTCTGATAATTCAGGCGCGTGACTCTCCAGGTACTCCTGGTTTTCCAGAAGAATTCTTAAGAGAATTTTTTCTGCCAGAAACTGCGCCCCCTTTTTCTTGCCGGGCGTTTCGGCTCTACCCGCTTGCGTTTGAGCTTTTGGTCTGGCGCCTACTTCCGCCTGAAGAGTTTTTATGTCTATTCCCGCTCTCTCGGCCAGAATCTGGACATATTGAGAGCGTTCTATATTGTCCTGGATTCTGCGCAAAAATGGAATCGCGTCCCTCACCGCCCTGGTTTTTTCCTCGACGCTACCGAGTTTAACGCCAGACATGGCGCTGTCTATAATAAAAAGTGGAAATGGGGGGGCTTTGGCCATCAGCTGAAGAAACTTGTCCTTGCCGCGCGCCTTTATAAACTCGTCCGGGTCTTTTACGCCTGGCAGTGAGAGGGCCTTTACCCTGAGCCCGATATCTAAAAGAATGGGGACGCTCTTTTTCGCCGCCGCCATGCCGGCCGTATCGGAGTCGAACAAAACGACCACATTTTCGCAAACGCGCCTGATAGCCTCCGCCTGCATGGATGTAAACGCCGTTCCAGACACAGCCGCGCAGTTGTCGATCCCGGCCGATCTCAAGGCGAGCGCGTCCATATAGCCTTCCACCACTATGAGCGAGTTTTCGCGGCGCGCGGCGTTTTTGGCCAGGTTCAGCCCGTATAATACCGATCTTTTGGAGTAGACAGGCGTCTCCGGGCTGTTAATATATTTTGGCGCCTGCTTGTCGCCATCGTCGATCAGACGCGCTCCGAAAGCTATCGTCTTGCCGCCGAAACTAGAGATAGGAAACATCAACCGGCCCCGGAACCTGTCGATCAGGCTCCCTTTGGACGACAGTTTGGATAGCCCCGCCGACTCCAGCGTCTTCTGGTCGAAACCGGATTTCAAAAGATGACCGGTCAAAGCCTCCCACTCGTCCGGCGCCCAGCCGATCC
>DRJW01000110.1 GCA_011052055.1 Nitrospirota bacterium | reverse complement strand
AGATCAAGTCGGGACGGTTCGGGATGGTGGAGGAGACGGGCGCTCATTTTAACGCGGCGCTCAAAAAAATGGAGACTGCCGGGATGGGCGAGACGCTGGGAAGCTATATCGTTAAAAAGAAAATGCCTCACGCTGATATGTCTCTTCTGGCCAGAGGGTTTAAGCTTGATATTCCGGTGACGGTACACGTCGCCATAGGCTCCGACATAACCCACGCCGGCCCCGGTGTGGATGGAGAAGCTATAGGGAGGGGCACATTAAACGATTTCAAACTGTTCACCGGCGTGGTGTCGCGCCTTAAAAGTGGCGTTTACTTTAATGTCGGATCGTCGGTCGTCTTGCCTGAAGTGTTTATAAAAGCGTTATCGGCCGCAAGAAACCTCGGAGAGGACGTTTCCGGTTTTATGACGGTGAATATGGACATGATCCAGAGCTACCGTCCCAGAGTAAACGTCGTAAACCGGCCTGTTTCAGACTCTGGCCGGGGCGTCTCTTTAACGGGGCATCACGAAATTATGATTCCTCTGCTCTACCACCTGCTCACCAGCGAAAAATCATGATACAACTTTGCGTTTTAGGCTCCGGCTCGTCGGGCAACTGCTCGTATATAAGCGACGGGCAAAGCGCTCTTTTGCTCGACGCCGGATTTTCCGCCAAGGAGATATTCAGAAGAATGAAAGAGGTCGGCCTTGATCCCGGCGATCTGCGAGGGATAGTCATATCCCACGAGCATAGCGACCATGTTAAAGGCGCAGGTGTGGTCTCAAGGAAGCTCGACATCCCCGTCTATATCAACTCGCCGACCTACTCCAAAATAAAAAACGTTATAGGCGAGATCAAACAGCTGATAAATTTTGAGACCGGCTCCACTTTTGCGCTCAACGGCATCAGCGTAAACCCTTTTTCCATATCCCACGACTGCGCCGATCCATGCGCGTTTGTATTTGAGCATGACGCCACAAGATTGGGTTTTGTAACCGATTCGGGCTATGTGACAACGCTGATAAAGGAAAAACTTAAGGGGGTCGATTATCTGGTGATAGAATCAAACCACGATCCTGAGGTGCTAAAAGCTGGCCCTTATCCGTGGGCGCTTAAACAGCGCATCGCGTCGCGCTCCGGCCATCTTTCCAACGAGGCAAGCGCGGAGTTGGTCGGAAACATATTGCATTCAGATTTGCAGGGCGTCACTTTCGCGCACCTTTCAAAAACGAACAACAATCCGCATCTGGTGGATGTTACGGCCCGATCAGTCCTGGAGCAGGGCGGGACGCCGTTTTGCGTCGCCTCGCAGGATACGCCTGGCGGCATGATTACAGTAAAATAGTTTTAAACAAAAAAAAGGGAAAAACGTTGATACCAAGATACACCCGTCCTGAAATGGATAGAGTCTGGGCGCTGGAGAATAAATACAGCGTATGGCTGAAAATCGAGCTTTTGGCGTGCGAGGCGTGGGCCGGGGAGGGAGTGATCCCCCATGAATCGCTTCGTACCATACGGTGGAAAGCCGGTTTCGACATAAAACGGATCGAAGAAATCGAGGCCGAGACCCATCATGACGTAATAGCTTTTTTGACCAGTGTCGCGGAAAACGTGGGGCCTGATTCACGTTTCATACACCTGGGGCTTACTTCCTCGGACATCGTGGACACGGCGCTGTCTGTCTTGATGGTGGAGGCGAGCGATATCATGCTGGCCGGGATAGATAAAACCATGAAGACCTTGAAACGCCGCGCATATGAGTTCAAGGAGACGGTCTGCGTCGGCAGATCCCACGGCATTCACGCGGAGTTGACGACTTTCGGGCTGAAACTGGCCCTATGGTACGCCGATATGGAGCGCAACAAGCAAAGAATGAAGAGCGCAAGGGAAACAGTCCGTGTCGGCAAGCTGTCTGGCGCGGTGGGCACATACGCCAATGTGACTCCAAAAATCGAAGAGTACGTTTGCGAAAAGCTGGGACTTAAACCGGCGCCCATATCCACGCAAGTGCTTCAGCGCGACCGGCACGCGGAGTATATGTGCGCCATGGGAATCCTGGCCGCCAGCATAGAGAAGATAGCGGTGGAGCTGAGGCATCTTCAACGAACCGAGGTGATGGAGGCTGAAGAGTATTTCCATGAGAGACAGAAAGGCTCCTCGGCCATGCCGCATAAGAAAAACCCGATCACGGCGGAAAACATCACCGGGCTCGCCAGGGTTGTCAAAGGTAATATAAACGCCGCGCTCGACAATGTGCCCCTGTGGCATGAGAGGGATATCTCCCACTCTTCTGTGGAGAGGATAACGACCCCCGACTCGACCATTCTTATCGACACTATGCTTTATAAGCTCGACCGCCTGCTCGACAAACTCAACGTGCTTCCAGACAACATGCTGGAAAATATTGAAAAAACAAACGGTCTCATTTTTTCCCAGAAAATCCTGCTCGACCTGGCCCTGGCCGGCATGAAACGCGAAGACGCCTACCAGGTTGTCCAGCGGACGGCTATGAAATGCTGGAAAGAAAAAGAGCAGTTTTTAGACCTTCTTTTGGCGGAGCCGAAAGTCAGAGGAACTCTCACTAAAGAGCAGATTGAAGAATCGTTTGATTTGACATATCATCTCAGACATGTCGATCATATTTTCAACAAAGTTTTTGAGGATTAAAGCCAAATGAGCGAGGCTCCAGCAGAAATTGTCCGGGAGGATGTCATGCATGAAGGCAAGGCGAAGATTATCTATCTTACGTCCGCCACAGACGTGCTGATACAGTATTTTAAAGACGACGCCACGGCCTTTAACGGCAAAAAGAAAGGGACAATTGTCAATAAAGGCGTCTGCAACAACGATATCTCATCGCATATTTTTTCCTTGATGGAAAAAGATGATATTCGCACCCATTTTATCGAAAAACTTTCCGAAAGAGAGATGCTGGTTAAAAGAGTAGAGATAATCCCGGTGGAAGTCGTTGTGCGAAATGTGGTGGCCGGCTCGCTGGCCAAGCGCATGGGGCGGGAAACCGGCGAGGTTTTGCCGGAGCCGATCGTAGAGTATTACTATAAAGACGACGCCCTCGGCGATCCCATGATTAACAGAAACCATATAAGAATTTTTCATCTTGCTAAAGACGATGAGATGGATCATGTTCAAAAAGAGGCATATAAAATAAACGACTGGCTAAAAGCGTTTTTCGACAAAATAGGTATCACGCTTGTGGATTACAAACTTGAGTTCGGCAGAAGCGGCGATGAGATTTTGCTGGCTGACGAAATCAGTCCGGACGGATGCCGCCTCTGGGACAAGGAGACCGGTGATATACTTGACAAGGATCGGTTCCGCCAGGATTTGGGAAAGGAGCCGGAGACTTACGAGGAAGTGCGCCGAAGGGCGCTGAGTGTGTCGTAAAAAGCGAATGAAAGCCAGCGTAACAGTAACTTTAAAACCGGGGATTCTCGATACCCAGGGTCAGGCGGTGCGCCATGCCCTGTTGTCGATGAACGGACGGCAGATAACAGATGTCCGTGTCGGCAAGCTTATAGAAATAGAGCTCGACGAGGATGACGAAGTGGCCGCGATGAAGATAGTGACAAAAATGTGCGACAAACTGCTGGCCAACCCGGTTACCGAGGATTACGATATCAAACTTTTGAAATGAAGTTCGCCATTATCGAGTTTCCCGGCTCAAATTGCGATCACGATTGCCATTACGCCATCACCGGCGCCCTGGGCCACCAGGCCGAATATGTCTGGTATCAGGAAAATTCCCTCGCCGGATTCGACATCGTGATACTGCCTGGAGGGTTTTCATACGGCGACTATCTGCGGGCGGGAGCTATCGCGAGGTTCTCGCCGGTAATGGACGCCGTGACCAAGTTCGCGAACGAGGGAGGGCCGGTGCTCGGCATTTGTAACGGCTTCCAGATCCTCACCGAAGCGGGCCTTCTTCCGGGCGCTTTAATGCGAAACGTTTCGATGAAGTTTGTATGCAAAAATATATATATAAAAACAGAAACCTCCGATTCGTTTTTAACGCATGACATAGACAAAGGAGAAGTTCTTGGCGTTCCTGTCGCCCATATGGAGGGACGGTACGTTGCCGATCAAAATACTCTTGAAAGCCTGGAGGATGACGACAGAGTGCTGTTTCGTTATTGCGATCCTTCCGGACAGCCATCCGATAAAACCAACCCGAACGGCTCTATAGATAATATAGCGGGCGTTGTGTCGGCGGGGCGCAACGTGGCCGGAATGATGCCCCACCCGGAGCGGGTGTGCGAAGAAATAATCGGCGGCGTGGATGGCCTCAAGATTTTTCAATCCATGATTTCGTACCTTGCCACGGTGTAAGTAAAATCCGGATTTTATTTATGACATGGTATAATCGCATTCCTTAACTTTGTAGTTTTACTCTTTTAGAAATAAAATATGAACCACGTATTACGGTTCGATGTGTTGACAGGCTGTTGCGCCATTTGCGAAGGCCCGGTTTATTTTTCGCGGGTCATCGACTGGGAGGGGAACAGGGTCAACACACTGCATTGCTGGAACGGTCATTATGAAAGCATCGAAATTGACCATATCGAAATGACACCCGACGACAGCCTGACACCGGAGCATATCGAAAAAATCCTTCCTTTTGTCGATTTTATCCGGCTGACGGACGAATCCGGATAGGGTCAAACCTTAATAGAAGGCCGTGGCCAATTCTACGACCAGACAGCTTGAGCGCCTGCGCGACAAAATACGCCGGCATGAGCGGCTCTACTACGTCGAAGACAACCCGGAGGTTTCCGACTCGGAGTTCGACGCGCTGATGTGTGAGCTTATAGAGCTGGAAAAATCCAATCCCGGCCTTGTAACAAAAGACTCTCCTTCACAACGGGTCGGCGGAGCCGTGGCCATTAAGCTTGCTCCGGTAACGCATAATCCGAACGCGCCGATGCTCTCTTTAGACAACACATATAACATCGAAGAGCTTGAAAAATTCCACGAGCGCGTTGCTAAAAACCTGGGCGAGGAGACTTTCGAATATACCGTGGAGCAGAAAATAGACGGGCTTGGCGTATCTTTGGTGTATGAGGATGGAATCTTTGCTCAGGGGGCCACACGGGGCGACGGGATAGTTGGCGAGGATGTAACTCTAAATCTTAAAACGATCCGCTCCGTTCCTTTGAAAGCGCCAAAAACCGCCGGACTGGAGCGATTCGAGGTTCGCGGCGAGGTTTATCTTTCCCGTAAAGCTTTCGCCGCCATCAACGCCCGGCGCGCAAAAGAGGGCCAGCCGCTTTTCGCCAATCCCAGAAACTGCGCCGCCGGATCGTTGCGGCTTCTCGACTCGTCCATCACGGCGAAAATACCGCTCGCAATGTTCGTCTACAATCTAATTGTGACAGATAAGATAGGCCGTCCCACCGGTTACGCAAAAGCGTCATCGCAATATGAGTCTATGGAGCTTTTAAAATCGCTCGGATTTCATGTTCCTTATATTCAGCTTTGCCACAGCCTCGAAGAAGTGAAAAAAGTAATAGCGGATTTTGAAGCTCAAAAAGAAAATCTGCCATACGAAATAGACGGTATTGTGATAAAGGTAAACTCATACCAGCGCCAAAGGTTACTGGGCTTCACCAGCAAATTTCCGCGCTGGGCGGTAGCGTATAAATATTCAGCGAAACAGGCGACAACCGTTGTGCGCGATATAGTCGCGCAGGTGGGCCGCACCGGCGCCATCACACCGGTGGCGATATTGGAGCCGGTAGAAATCTCAGGCTCTACAGTGTCACGAGCGACGCTACATAACGAGGATGAAATAAAAAGGAAAGATATAAGGATCGGGGATACTGTTTTTGTCGAAAAGGCGGGCGAGATCATACCGCGTGTCGTAAAAGTGGTTACGACAAAGCGATCCGGCAAAGAAAAAGTATTTTTAATGCCAAAAATATGCCCGGTATGCGGAGCGAACATAGTGCGGCCAGCAAAGGAAACGGTGACATATACAAAAAATAAAGGCAAAGTCAGGGCGATAAAAAGCAAGGATGTCTCGCCAGAAGAGGAAAAAGTGGCCCGGTGCGAAAACGCCGCTTGCCCCGCCCAAGCGCGCGGGCGGCTCATTCATTTCGCTTCAAGAAACGCCATGAATATTGAGCATGTGGGGCCGGCTCTGGTTGACCAGTTACTCGATAAAGAATTGATTCATGACGCCGCTGATCTGTTCACCCTGTCAATAAACGATTTGATCGGACTCGAAAAGATCAAAGAAAAGTCGGCGAAAAACATTGTCAAAGCAATTGAAGAGAGCAAGAATCGCGGCCTGGAGCGGCTTCTTTTCGCTCTTGGGATCAGATATGTGGGTGAAAAAACGGCGAAATTTCTGGCGGAAAAATATAAATCGATTGACAAGATTATCAAAGAGCCTGAGAGCGAGTTAAAAGAAGTCCATGAAATAGGGCCCAGGGTCGCTGAAAGTGTGGCCTCGTTTTTTGCTCAAAAAGAGAATATCGCGCTTATTGGAAAACTAAAAGACGCTGGAGTATTAACCAAAGCGATAATTCGGGCGGCTCAATTCCGGCCTTTTGCCGGTAAGGTTTTTGTCTTGACCGGAACGATGGCTTCAATGAAAAGAAAAGAGGCGAAATCGGAAATAGAATTTTATGGAGGCAAGACAACCTTGTCGGTGACGACAAAAACAGATTATCTGGTGGCAGGCTCAAAACCAGGCTCGAAGTTGGCAAAAGCAAAAAAGTATGAGGTCAAAATATTAAGTGAAAAAGAGTTTTTAGAGCTTCTGCCTGAAAAGTAACAAACGCCCAACCGCTACCCAAATATAACGGCGCTCGCTTTAGGGAACCTCTAAAAAGCGCTTTCGT
>DRJW01000109.1 GCA_011052055.1 Nitrospirota bacterium | reverse complement strand
GTGCATCCCATTACATGTCCGATCCCGGCGCGTTTGTTGAAATCGGAATAGAACTGGCTTTCCTTTATTTTCCGCAGTGTGGTGAAATCGGAATATTTCCACGGCTCATTGGGTATGAGCGGCAAATTGGTGCTCCAGACCGGTTCGAGTTTCCAGTAGTAGTTGGCGTAATCGGAGTAAAAACCCCCAACTTCCGGGTTGTCTGAAACATGACCGGCAAGGGCGGGAGCCAGTCTGATTGGGTCGAAGGGAAAATAGACCGCGCTGTCGTGCTTTAAGAGTTTTCGGCTGTTTTCGAAAAAAAGAAGCAGGCAATCTTCCTTTGAGCCTGCGCCCTGTAGCTCACCAAGAAGATTATATACCTTCTTCCAGACTCCTGAAGTCATCCCCTTCTTCTTCACAAGCCAACCTATTCGCAAGATTAATTAGCAAGCGCGCAGGTCGAACCGCCTATCGAATAATGCAGGGCGGATTATGACAGCGCACAAACCCACCGGTGGCCTTCATTCTCATGCGGGCATTTGTCTGCTGTCAAGCGTTACTTTGGCGGTATACGAGCCCTGGATTGGCGTGCGGGGTGGCGAGGGGTGGCTCTCAAACCGGAAGCACACGCAAGAGTGTCATTCCGGCCTCCGAGCCGGAATCTCAGAGATCCCGCATCAAGCGCTGGATGACATTTTACACCCGGTACAGCCCAGGCCCCCCGTCCCGTCGTCCTGAGCCCTTCGAAGCTCAGGATAAAGTTCCCGAAGGATCTTGCCTTTTTCTTTTGAACACCTCCCCGTTATGGCTGTGGCCCGGCCACTCCCTTCCCGTCGAGGGAGGGGAAAATCAAGCGGTACAGCCCAGGCCCCCCTATCATCCTGTCACCCCGGCCTCCAAGAGCCGGGGTCTCCGAGATCCCGCGTCAAGCGCGGGATGACATTTTACACCTCCCCGTTACGGGCCCAGCCGCAAGCCACTCCCCTCCTCGGTAAGGAGGGGAAAATTAAAAACACGCGGCGACCGAATCCCAGCCCACCGTCGGCCCGGCTGACATCAGGCAATAACTACTATCGGCGCAAGCCACGGCACAACGCTTTCAGGAGCTTCCTCCGTCGGGTTGGTCAGGATCAGAGAATCATCTAAACTTTGCATACTGCCACCCTCAGGTACAAGCGCATCTCCAATTCTTACTGCTATCTCGCCAAGTTTCTTTGCTGGTCGTGTGAACGCCCAGGCGCCCATAACCTCACTAACCCCCCAAACAGACGCTTTTGTCTTTTCTCCGCTTTTCGGTTTCTCTTGTGCAACTACAGTCAAACTGTCCCCGCTTTTCGCGGCGGCCATACTATATGTTCCGTCGGGAGCGGCGATAATGACAGATTCCCCCGTTTCCGTGTTCGCAATACCGATATCTGTCTTTGCCACTCCAACAATAGAATTCCCATACCAAAACAACTGGTTGAAAGCTGTAAGAATATCTGTGAAAAAAACCTTGAATATCAACGCTTCCAAATCGCCGCTTAAGGCCAAAAATTCATTCAAATTGACAGACAAGGATGTTGTGCTTGTATTCCGCACGGCACAGGCAACGGCGACGTTTCCGTTATCGGCTATGGCCACAGCGGTGCACAGACCGGAGCCATCCACTCTTCTATCCGCCGTCAAGTCCAGATTCTCGTTGTAACAGGCCACAAGCCCGGCGCTACCGCTCGCTGAAATGATTTCTCCAGAGACGCATAACGCGCCGTTTTGCCCCATGGCGAGGCTGAAAAAAACCGCGTATTCGGCGGGATTATCGCCATACATCGCCGTCTTCTCCACGGCGCCGGTGGAGCCGTTGATTTTCATAAGAAATCCGTTGTAATGGCCCTCTTTGTGTCTGGCCACGGCGGAGATGTCGTTGGCGGAGTACCCGGAGACATAGACGGAGCCATTCGAACCGGCAACTATGCCCAGGCCCACATCACGTCCGCTTGTGCCGATCTGTCTCGTCCACAACACATTGCCGTTCGGGTCCACTTTCAAAACGTACATGTCCTTGCCGCCCGCGTTGGTATAGCCGGGAAAGGCGCCGACCGTGTATCCGGTGACGTATACGTTTCCCTGGGAGTCCGGCGCCATCGCCAGGGCCCTGTCTTTTGAGGTTACGCCGACTTTCGCCGGCCAATTACTACTGGAACCGCTACCCCCGCCTCCTCCTCCGCCGCCGCCGCATGCGGCGAGCTGGAGCGATACGATAGTGGCGAGCAAGATAGTAAGCTTCGGAAATATGAACTTTCGCATGGCGTTTAACACCCTAATACCCCCCCAATGGTGATGGTTTTATAAACAAAAACTTAAACGATAACGTATGAAAACGCGCCGCTCCGTTTGCTTCACCGTCAGCGAAGCTCTGTTAACGAACGCGGCCATACTCACAACCCGGATTTTTTGGACTTTGTCGGGTCAAGGTCATGTCGCATATCACCCTTACTCAGAGTATAAACACCGGTCAGTGAATTATCATTTCCAATTGTGAATGTGAAAATATCAAAAATTCCAGATGTGGCGGAGGTTACAATTATCATGTATTTGCCAATAGATGGATACCATGCCCCATTGGCTTTAAGGTTAGGGTTATCAACGTCGGAACCGTTATATACTGGAGTCCCTTCGGGAGAAAGGTTTGGGTCGAGAGTGTCGATTTTAATTCTGCGGGTTATGATAGAAAGACCTGTGTTGAACACGAACAGGAAGTTTCCAACGATTTTTTCTTCCACCGGTGTTTCGGCTGTCGTAGTTCCTTCAGTTGCAGTCGATGAGCCTCCACCCGAACTACCGCAGGCCGAGATTGTAAACAGCAGAAAAATTGAGAATACGACAGAAAAAATATGTTTCATGACTATGCCCCTCCATTGCGTTAATCATTAATGCCCTTTGATTTTACTTCTGTCGTGGCCTGATATATATGGTACCCAGGTAGTAATTTTGGACGGTTATTTCGGAATTCCGAATTCCAGGCTGTACAGAGCGCGGCGGTAGTCATGCCGGCCCGTCCCGGACTTGATCCGGGATCCGGCGCCTCGCTAGATCCCGCGTCAAGCGCGGGATGACATTTTACACCCGGTACAGCCCAGGCCCCCCGTCCCGTCGTCCTGAGCCCTTCGAAGCTCAGGATAAAGTTCCCGAAGGATCCTGCCTTTTTCTTTTGCACCCTCCCCGTTACGGCTGTGGCCCGGCCACTCCCTTCCCGTCGAGGGAGGGGAAAATTGAGCACGGGATGACACATTGTAAAATTTTTTTACAATTCTGATATCGAGCTATCACATTGTTAAATAAATACTTAACTCATATACGCCCTCATTGCGAAAAAGAGATTGTAAAAACTTTTTACATTTTCAAGCAGGTTAAATTAACGTAAATATGTAAAGCCTG
>DRJW01000108.1 GCA_011052055.1 Nitrospirota bacterium | reverse complement strand
TTCACATGCGCTCCCAGGGCGGCGCGAAGGGCAGAGTGGAGCAGATGCGTGGCGGAATGGTTCCTGCGGATATGATTCCGCCTTTCGACATCAACCGAGGCGGTGACTTTATCGCCCGTTTTAACTGTTCCGGTTTTAACTTTTACTTTATGGAGCCAGTGGGCGCCATCCGGTTTGCTTACATGTGAGACGGTCGCCACGAACGAGCCTTCTGTCCCAACAATGGTTCCCGTATCGCTCACCTGCCCGCCCGACTCTGCGTAGAACGGGGTTTCGGCGAGTATCAGCTCCGCTTCCTCTCCCTGGGAAGCTGAATTAACTATTACGTTATCCTTTCTGATTTCTCTAACCAGAACATTCTGCGCAATATCGTTTTCATAACCTGTAAACTTTGTTGGGGCATATTCGATTTCAATATCCACTCGGTCTCCAATGCCAATTGTCTCGGAACCTTTCCACGATTTGCGCGCCATCTTCTGCTGTTTTTCCATCTCTTTATTGAACTGGCCGATGTCTATCGACATCCCCGCGTCTTCGGCTATCTCGTTGGCAAGGTCGATCGGAAATCCGTATGTGTCGTATAGCTTGAACGCCTCTAAACCTGCGATGACCTTTTCGCCTTTATTTTTATTTTTTTCGATTATGTCTGACAGAAGGTTCATTCCATGCTCCAAAGTGGCGCTAAACCCCTCCTCCTCGGCCAGAATGACGCCTCGTATAACTTTTTCCGACGCTAGCAGTTCGGGGTAGCTCTCCTTCATCATCTTAACAACCGTATCGACCAGCCTGTGGGCGAACGGCTCTGCGACGCCCAGCATTTTCCCGTGCCGGAGCGCGCGCCTTATTATTCGTCTGAGGACATATCCCCTACCTTCGTTGGAGGGGAAAACGCCATCTGCGATGAGGAACGCCATCGAGCGGACATGGTCTCCTATCACCCGGAACGAGACATCGGCCTCAGGGTCGGCGCCATACTCAGTGTCGGCGATCCGCTCCATATGCCGGATCACCGGCAAGATAAGGTCGGTATCGAAATTCGTCTCTTTATCCTGGATCACCGATACCAGCCTTTCGAGCCCCATCCCGGTGTCTATGCTGGGGTGGGGGAGAGGCGTCATCTTGCCCGTTTCGTCCCGGTCATACTGCATGAACACCAGGTTCCAAAGCTCCAGATACCGGTCGCATTCGCAGTCCACGCCACAGTCTGGATTATCGCATTTACATTCCTCGCCCCGGTCGTAATGGATTTCAGAGCAGGGGCCGCACGGCCCGGTGGCGCCCATGGACCAGAAGTTATGTTTTTCTCCCAGCTTCGAGATGCGATCCCCTGGAAGGCCTATGGCCTCCTCCCAAATTTTCGCCGCCTCGTTGTCGTCGGTGAACACGGTGGCGTGAAGTTTTTCGGCCGGGATGCCCATATCGACGGTCAAAAACTCCCATGCGTATTCGATGGCCTCTTTTTTGAAATAATCGCCGAAAGAAAAATTGCCCAGCATCTCGAAAAAAGTATGGTGCCTCGCCGTCCTCCCCACCGTCTCCAGATCGTTATGCTTGCCCGATACCCGCAGGCATTTCTGGGCGGAGACGGCGCGTTTATAGGGGCGTTTTGCATGTCCCGTGAACACCTCCTTGAACGGGACCATTCCTGCGTTTACGAACAGGAGCGTGGCGTCGTTTTCCGGGACAAGCGGCGAGCTTGGAACCTGTGTGTGACCCTTCGTAGAGAAGAAGTCGAGGAACCGCTGTCTTATTTTAGCCCCGGTCATAGAAGATCGATCTTTCAAGTTTATGGAACCTTTATTTTCTCAGGAGTCTGGACTGTTTTACAACCCCGGTTATTCTAACCGGATTCATGGCGTTGTGAAAAGGATTATGGACTTAGGGGCCGTAAGACCAACTTTCCCCTCCTTACCGAGGAGGGGAGTGGCCGGGCCACACCCGTAACGGAGTGGTGTTCAAAAGAAAAAGGCAAGGTCCTTCGCCGGAGTTCATCCTGAGTTTTTACGAAGGGGCTCAGGACGACAGGAGTGAGAAAGCTTGAGCCATGACAAGAGGACTCTCACGGAAATTACCTCTCCCTCATATATTGCCTGCGACACACGGGCCCACCCGTGACGTAAGCCATCATGCTTGACAGGTCACGCGGGGCGCATAGCTCTCACGATTTTCAGACTCACTTCATGCTGGAAAAGGCTAAGGCTATTACCTTTTGGGTGTACAATGACAAAGTCTGGAGATGACAGCAAATCAGATAGGCAACATTAAAAACCTGGAAGAGCCATGATAACCCTCTCTTCGATAGCAGGTCTTCTGGCCGGAGTCGTTCATGCCCTTTCCGGCCCCGATCATTTGGCGGCCATAGCGCCCCTTGCCGCTGATAGTGATCGCCGGGCATGGGTAATAGGCCTGCGGTGGGGAATAGGGCATTCCATCGGCGCGATAATTGTGGGATTTTTCGCTCTTTTTTTGCAAAATTCACTGCATATCGATATCATTTCATCCTTTTCAGAAAAGATCGTGGGCCTGATGCTAATCGGTGTCGGACTGTGGGGATATAACAAGGCCTGCCAGACTCACATTCATAAACACGAGCACACCCATGATGATTCGGGGCACGCTCACGCGCACGCTCACAGTTTAACGCAAAACCACGATGACAAACCGGCCCACATCCACACCCACGCCGCCCTGGCCATGGGAGCGTTTCACGGACTGGCCGGGGGAGCGCACATTTTCGGTGTTTTACCGGCTCTCGCTATGCCTTCGACTATTGACGCTGTTTTTTATCTGATTTTTTTCGGAGCCGGAACGATAGCGGCGATGGCGGGGTTCGCCTCGATGATGGGGATAGCGTCGAAAAAGATGTACGCAAACGGTGAGGCCGGATACAAGATTATGATGAAAAGCTTTTCTACAGCCGCGATAACGGTCGGGGTGGTCTGGCTTATAGTTTGAGGGGCTTTAAATGGGCATAGCGCGGTTTATCGGCTGTTGTCTATGGCGTCACAGGCCAGCTGGTCGGCCATCTCGTTTTCAGGATGACCGTTGTGCCCCTTCACCCATTTCCACTTCACCTTGTGCGGGGAGGCGGCCTCGGACAAGGCTTCCCACAGCTTCTGGTTTTTCACCGGTTTTTTCGCTGAAGTTTTCCAGTTGTTTTTTCTCCAGTTGGCGATCCATGAGGTCATACCCTGCGACACATATTTCGAGTCGGTGGTAACGATTACATCGCACGGCCTGGTAAGCGCCCTTAACCCTTCGAGGGCGGCGGTAAGCTCCATTTCGTTGTTGGTGGTCATCTGCTTATACCCGGACAGCTTTTTTTCTTTCGCGCCCATGCGCAAAACAACGCCCCACCCGCCGGGCCCGGGG
>DRJW01000107.1 GCA_011052055.1 Nitrospirota bacterium | reverse complement strand
TTCGTCTGGAGATGCTTATCAGGCTCAACCGCTCGCTCGCGGAGAATGCGGTTGATCTCTACAACGGCTGCGCCGGTGTCCCGCGGACATACACGGAAATCGTCAAACCATGTAAAGACTTCGCCGTAAAGGTCTTTACCGCAAGCAAAATCTCCGACGAATTTTACCAACTTATGTTGGGTTACACATACGCAGGACTCGAAAAAAACGCGGCGTTTCTGACCGACCGGAACGAACAGCGTGCAAACGAACTAATAAAAAAGCAACACACGCTGAGCGCCGCTGTGGAGAAACCTTTGTATGTGTTCGCAAAAATGTTGCAACAAACGAAGTGCTGCGATATCCAGCCCCGGAAACGCCAAAAAAGTAAACTTCGTGTCATTTTCTCTACCATAGGAGAAACCGCGACCACAAAACGTCTTGCTGACGCGATACAACGAGCAAGCAAAAATACCGTGCTTGTGGAGCGTCCGACAAAAATCATTATCACGGTTGCTAAATTAGACCTTCAGGATACTGGAGATCAGGTTGCACGGGTGTTGACTATGGCCGTGATAGGAATCCCAATATTCGGTCTTCCCGGCAGTGGTGGAGACGCCACCGCTTCGGCTAGCGTATCAGTTCAAGGGAAAAATTATCAACTCAACTTGAATACGTTTGACATCAACGTACGGGACCAAGACGCGCTTATAAACATGCTGGCAAACCGCATTGTCGGCGCCGCGCACTTTGCGGTATTGGACAGCATGATCGCGGAACAGTGAAGTGACATATAACAAAAGACACTACCAAGCTTGGCCCGTCAATGCGCCACCGAGGGGTATTGAACCGCCCCGGGATTGCCGGAGGCTGTTTGGTTTGAGTCACGCCACCATGGCGAGCCCATCGATCTGTGCAATAGTAGTTCGCTTCCGCCTCGGCGGGTGGAATGTTGCCGATAGGTTCGAGCAGGCGGCGTTTGGCTCCAGGGCGGGCATCATAGACGAGCCCGCCAAGCTATGGGGTTTGATTTAAACAGTTTGCATGAGTTTGCGTATGCGAAGGTTTGAATAAGCCCGGGGCCAGTCCGCTGCTTGGCCCGGCCGCCCCGGAAAAGAAGGCCAAGTGTCAAAAAACTTTAATAATAATGTTGTAATACAAGATATTAGAAAGAAACAATTAGAATTGCTGCAGCGCACAATAAAGGGTTGACCCAATGCCTGGATGGACATATATCTACTTTAGTGGTGCAGTGCAGCAAGTATGATTTCAACTTAAGTGCTTTCAAGTTCAACCTTAATGAAACCACGGAGCCCCCTTGAGATTTAAAGGGTCCCGCCAACCGGAGTAAGAGAAATGACAGTCAAGAAGGGAATCATCAACCCCGCGGCGCAGGCAGCCGAACAGGTCGAAGCCGCCGTCGCCGCCGGCAAGGAAACCGTTGAGGCCGCCGTCAAGGCCGGCGCCAGGAATTATGAAAAGGCCGTCGCCGTTACCCGCGAACAGGTCGAAGCCGCCGTCAATGCCGGCGCCGAAATGTTCAAGGGCTACGAAGAC
>DRJW01000106.1 GCA_011052055.1 Nitrospirota bacterium | reverse complement strand
GATGGACAAGGGCGAGTCCGGCGGCTCTCCTGCTTTTTTTGAACAGGTCGAGTTGTACGACAGGATCGGCGGTGGTGACTGATACGCCGATAAGCCGAACCCGCGTCCGGCGGATTTTAAGCTGATCGAGCAGGTCGCGGGCCGACTGAAAAATCACGCTGGAGTCATCGGAGGGCGATAAAAGCGCGCGGGAGCGGGTATAGGTTTTAAAATCTGAATATCTAAGTTTTACCGTAACGCCCCTGAAATAGAGCCCCGCGCTTCGAACACGCCTGCCGACACTCTCAGACAGATACGACAGGGTCGCCAAAAGGCGCTGAGGGTTTTCGGTGTCCTCGGAGTAAGTCACTTCCCTGCTAATGCTTTTGGCGGCCCGGCTCCGGCCTGTTTCAGAGCCGCACATGATTTCTCTGGTGTCCTCTCCTCTGGCCCGGCGCGCCATGAGACCGCCATACTTAACTAAAACCCGCTCTAAAAGCTCCGGCTCGAACCGGGCCAGGTCACCTATCACGCGGACTCCCATTTTCCTGTACGCCTTGACTGCGGCCGGGCCTATCCCCGGCATCCTGTCGATAGGCAGAGGGGCCAGAAAGCTGGCTTCATAACCGGGAAGGATCATCATGATCCCGTTGGGCTTGGCCGAGTTGGCGGCTATTTTCGCTATCAACTTGTTCGAGCCTGCGCCTATGGACGCCGGAATTTTGACCTCTTTAAGTATGGAGTGATAAATACGCTGGGCGATGGTGAGAGGGTCGTCCGATTTATGAAAACGCTCGCAACCGGTAATATCGAGGTAGGCCTCATCCACGCTCACTTGCTCTACGGCGGGTGTATATCTTTCGAGTATCGTCATAATCCGGCTGGAAAATTCGGCGTAAATACGCATAGAGCCGCGCAGGAAAATAGCCTTGGGACAAAGCCGCCTGGCCTGGGCCATCGGCATGGCAGAGCGAATCCCGTATTCACGGGCCTTGTAAGAAGCGGAGCTTACCACGGAGCGTCCTTCAGGATCCCCGCCCACCACCACCGGCTTACCGCGAAGCCCCGGATTCAAAGCTTCTTCCACCGAGACGAAAAACGCGTCCATATCGACATGGAGTATTTTCTTTCGCTCCGCCATTAGGGTACCGATCCTCCGATCCTCGCCAAAAAAAACTAGCATATTTTCGTTATTTATTCGTCTACTGCTAAGTTTAAACGAAAATAACACGAAAATAAAGGGAAATTTGACCGACAAAAGAGTAATTTAAAATCAAAGTATAAAAAAACTATGACATAAATTACCGTCCGGCATGGCTCTTAACAATTGAAATATAAAACAATATAGCCTAAAATCTTAAATCTGAATGATTTAGTCTAATGGCCTGGTTTTTTGCAGGAGCAGAACATTTATAATGGTGATGGAAAAACATACTGTTGAAGCTGGCGCTCAAGACTTTGCGGGAAGCGATTCCGGGAAGGAAGATAATAAAAATTATACAGTGCTTGTCGTGGACGATAACGACGATAACATATTTCTTCTCGAATCGATAATCACTTCGCATGGATATAACGTAATCTCCGCAAGCGGCGGCCAGGAAGCGCTCGACCTGATAAAATCGAAACGCGCCGAGCTGGATATTATTATCCTCGACGTTATGATGCCCGTAATCGACGGGCTTGAGGTAACAAGGTCGATTAAGTCAAACAGCCGGACCCGCCACATCCCGGTCATCTTACTGACCGCCAAGCAAAAAGACCGGAAAGACGTTGCGAAAGGGCTGGATCTGGGCGCCGACGACTATTTAAGCAAACCGGTCGACTCCATGGAATTACTCGCAAGAATCCGCTCATCGTTACAGACCAAGAAATTGCAGGACAAGCTTACGCAAATGAACGATCAGCTTGAGCAGTTGGTCGAAGAGCGGACCATCGAGATCATGCTCACCCGCAACGCCGCGATTTTCGGATTCGCCAAACTTGCGGAATACCGCGACCCGGAAACCGGTAGCCACCTGGAGAGAATCCGCAATTACACAAAAATCCTCGCCGACGAACTGAAAAATTTCCCCCAGTTTCAAGAAGAAGTGGACGATGAGTTCGTTACCACTATCTTCCAGTCGAGCCCCCTGCACGATATCGGTAAAGTGGGCATCCCTGATGAAATCCTGCTAAAGCCGGGCGGTCTGACACGAGAAGAGTTCAAAATAATGAAAAGCCATGTAACCATAGGCGGAGATTCGCTCGCCTCCACGGGTAAACTGTTCGGTGACGACAGCTTCCTTTCAATGGGACGCGACATCGCCTATCACCACCATGAAAAATGGAACGGCAAGGGCTATCCCAACGGCCTTAAAGGCGAGCAAATCCCTCTTCCCGCCCGGATAATGGCGCTGGCCGACGTTTTTGACGCTCTGGTCAGCAAGCGTGTCTACAAAGAAGCCATGAGCCTTGAAAATGCCAGGGATATTATTCTGGCCGGCGAAGGAGAGCATTTCGATCCAGATATTGTAAAAGCGTTTCGTAACATCGAGGACTCTTTTGCTGGTATTAAAGATCAGTATACCGACTAAAATTAAAAACCTTTAACCTGATTTTTGCGCTGGCGTGAACCCCCTTTTAAAAGCCGTCTCATCCACCATTCGTAAACATAAGATGATCGCTCACGGACAGATCGTGTGCGTGGCCATTTCCGGCGGCCCCGATTCAACGGCTCTTTTGTTTATTCTCAATGAGCTTAAAGAGACATTCGGATTCAGAATCAAAGCTTGCCACTTCGACCATGCTTTACGCTCTGGATCGTCCGGCGACGCCAGGTTTGCAGAGAAGATGGTCGAAAGATTGGGGCTGGAGTTTGCGATGGAGCGTGACGGCTCTCCCGGCGGCGGATCGATACAGAGCCTGGCGCGCGAGAGAAGGTATGGATTTTTCAAAAAACTGCTCGATTCCGGCTATGCCGACCTTGTCGCCACCGGCCATACCCTTGATGACTCCGTTGAAACCTCGATCATGTGGATGTTGAGAGGCGTAGGCCCAGGAGCTTTTGGCGGAGTGCCCTGCGTCAGGGAAAAATATGTAAGGCCGCTTGTTGACACACGTAGATCGGCTCTTTTAAGCTGGCTGAAAAAAAACGAGATCAAATATGTAATCGATCCTACCAACGATACAGACAAATACCTCAGAAACCGGATTCGCCGGCATGTCATTCCCGCCCTTGAAACCCAGTCTCACAAGGCGGTGGAGGCGGTCGCGAGACTTGCCAGGCTTGTGAAAGATCAGAACCTCATTTTGGAGTCTATGGCTAACGAAAAACTTGCAATGATAACGGAAAAAAAGTACGCGCGAAGGCTGGTCATCAAACCTGCCGCCCTTGACGGCGAGCCTGAAGCTGTGCGTCTCGTGATTTATCGCATGGCCTTTCGATCAGCCGGGGCCGACCCTTCGAAACTGTCATCTAAACACTTCGACGCCATTGAGTCGATGTTGAGCTCAAGAACGCTGGGCAGAAGCCTCGATCTTCCGGG
>DRJW01000105.1 GCA_011052055.1 Nitrospirota bacterium | reverse complement strand
AGGGGGGAACCGCATATCTTGGAGTGGGCGCGGGGATCGTCGCCGATTCGGTTCCGGCAAGCGAATATCAGGAAACGATAAACAAGGGTAAGGCGCTGATGAAAGCTGTGGAACTGGCCGAGAGCGGGTTAGAGGAGTTAAAATAAAACGATGGAAGGCATAGATAGTTTTATACTTTTTTTACATGTGATCGCCGGGGCCATTTTCGCCATAACGGTTACCGTCGTCCAGCTTGTCGTGGGCCCGGCCATGAAACAGATACCTGCGGGCGCCGAAAAGCTGAAGGCTGTGGCTATCCTGCAGGGCAGGGTTCAGCCTGCTATGGATACCGCGATAATTCTGCAGTCGCTGACGGCTATTTATCTTTTAATCACCCGGTGGGAGATGATAAGCGCCAGCGCCTATCTACATGTTAAAATCAGCATGGGAATAATAGCCCTTGTTACAGCCAACCTTCTGCATTTCTACTGGCGCGGCAAAAAGGTCAGGCTCAAGGCGGAAGGGAAGATGGATCAGTTCAAGGCGCTGGCTGGCCGCACTCTTTTATTCGAGAAGGTTGTTCTGGTTACCGCCCCTGCGACTTTTCTTATGGGTGTCGCGTTTAATCATCTTTAGCCGCCGGTTCGCCACGGTGTAGAATCAGCCCGGTATTTTTACGCAATCGCCAGAGCAAAAATAAAATGTTAAAACGTTATCTTCTTGCCGTAGCTGGTTTATTTATAATCTGGTCCATTCTCGATTTCGTAATCCATATCCTGATTCCTGGCGCCAGTTATAAAGCGACAGCACAGCTTTGGCGGCCTATGGGCGAGATGAAGATTAGCCTTCTCTATTGCGTGACTATTGTCTGCGCCACCGCTTTCACTCTTATCTACGGCAAATTCTTCGCCATTAAAAATATTGGGACAGGCCTTAAATACGGTCTTGCCTTCGGTATCGCGTCCGGGTTTTCCATGGGCTACGGCGCATTCGCGATCATGCCGATCCCGTACAATATAGCCGATACATGGTTCTGGGGAATGATGGCGAAAGGAGCTGTGGGCGGCCTTCTGCTTGGATTGATTTTCAAGAACGATGGGGGAGAATCTGATGATTGACAGTTTGCGTATCTAAGCCATACGTAGAACGGTTTAATAAAAACTATTTTCTTTTTCTGATTCTGGCGTCGAAAAGCTCAAGATAAGGCTGATAAGCGTAAACTTTATTCTTTTTGTGGCCTGTGATTTCCTCTAGCAATCCCACTTCTTCAAAGCTGGTCACCAGCTTGTTGGCCACGGGATAACTCTTGCCAATTTTTCCTGCTACTTCAACAATATGGACAATTGGTGTTTGATACAGATAATCCAGTAAAATAAACCCGCTATTTTTTGACAGTTGACCTACCTTTTCACGATGCCCTTCTCTCAGCTCTTGGATTTTTATGGCTGTTTCGGTCGCTTGCAGAGCCACGGTTCTTACGCCTTCCAGAAAAAAAAGCATCCAGCTTTCCCAATGGCCTTTGTCTCGTACACTTTGCAATCTCTCATAATATTCACCACGGTTTTGCTTGAAATAATGCGATAGGTAAAGCAAAGGCCTTTTTAGAACTTTTCGCCAGCATAAAATAAATGTAATAAGAAGACGCCCTATCCTTCCATTGCCATCTAAAAACGGGTGAATAGTTTCAAACTGAGCGTGGACAAGTCCGCATTTAATTAAAGGAGGTATGTCTGCGTAATTGCGAATAAATAGTTCCAGTTCACCCATTTGGGCCGCTATCTCATGGGGCGGCGGCGGAACGAACGCCGCGTTGGACAAATTGCATCCCGGCGACCCGATCCAGTTTTGTGAATTGCGATATTCGCCCGGATTACGGTCTCCACCGCGAACTCCATGCATTAATTCAGAATGAATTTCTTTGATTAGCCGCAGAGATAACGGAAAACTGCCTAACCTATCCAAGCCATAGTTCATAGCTTTAACATAGTTAAAAGTCTCCTGAGCATCCGAGGTCAGACCATTGCGAATAGATTTGGCTTCAAATTCCAGTAAATCGCTTAACGAGGCCTGGGTCCCCTCTATCTGCGATGAAAACACCGCTTCTTTCTTTACATACATTTTTACGAACAGATCAGGGTTTGGAAGCAATTGCGTAGCGGCGTCCAACCGGCCAATCGCTCTATCCGCAGACGACAACAACGCCAGCATTTCTTCATTAATATTCAATGGCGGATCGGGCGGTAATGGTTTTGGAATAAACGCCCCGTAACCTTTTGTTTGGGCTATGTATTTGCCAGCCCTGCTGTTTATTTTCATGCTCATATTGAAACTAAAGTTTCCTTTAATATACATAGCATTTTATCTGTATATTAAAGAAAATCCCAGTTTTCTTTAATATAAACCTGGCTAGCCGCTTGTATTAAATTTTTCTTTAATTGTAACGCCCAGAGTATCAATTAGTTATAGTTGCATTTTATATTCTAATCTATTGGCAAATATGCGCTTCCAGCAGGTAAATCTGTAAAAGATTGATATTAAATCACTTATGCGAGTCTAATCAAACAGATGGCCGATGGCGTTGGCGTAATATTCGAGCAGAACGCGCTCGTCCGGGTTGACGGCGTATAGCCCCTCCTTTTCCAGCACGAACCGGCGAAGCTTAAGCATCCGCAAGCCGACGGTGACGGCGTATTCCTGGTCTTCTCTTGGAATATGGATATGCGCTCCGGCGCTATCAAGCTTTAGCATCAGCCCGTACACTTCGGCTTTTAGCTCAAGCTCGCTTAACCGGCGGTTTTCGTTTTTCAAAAACGCCGTCGCCACCAGAGAGACCGGCAGGGCAGGTATCACATCTCCCACCGCTTTTATAAGTTTCCCGCCGAATAAGCTCACCTCCCGGTGGAACTCTTCTTTTTCAAGTTTTCTAAAATTTACATTTTTCTCTTTTATATATTCGGTCATCGATATGGGCGTTCCGAAATTCACTCCGGCATAGCCAAACCTGTACCACCGCCGCTTGAACATCAGGATAAAGTTGTGGAGTATGAATTTTACCGTGACCTTAAGGGCGTACAATCCGCTTTTTCTCTCCAGGCCCGGGTCGAGCCTGCGGACGAGGCTCCTGTCTTCGAGTGTGCGATCATAATTGACGCCGACCGGGATGAACACCAGATCGCGTCCGTCGTCCGGGTCGTATCCGGCCAGAATGTAGCCGAGCAGACCAAGCTTTAGCGGTTGCAGTTTTCCGTCACGGGTCAGGCGCCCTTCCGGGTATACCGCCTGCACCACGCCTCCGGCTGTGGCCATGGCCACATAGCGCGCCAGAACTTTTCGGTAAAGCGTGTCGCCTGAGTTGCGGCGGATAAAATAGGCGCCCATCGATTTAATCAGAGTCTGTAGCGGCCATATCCGCGCCCACTCGCCGACAGCATAGCTCAGCGCGGAGCGGGAGGCGGCAAGATAAGCGACGAGAATATAATCGACGTTGGAGCGATGGTTCATGATGAATACGACAGAAGCGTTCGGATCGACTTTCGATAACCCTTCCTCGTCGGAGTAGCCGAGCCGGACGCGGTAAAGGAAGTTGACGGTCATTCTGGCCAGAGCGTAACCGAGCCGGAAATAGGCGTATGTATTAAACGACGGGACAATCTCGCGGGCATAAACGTTTACCCTGGCCATAACCTCCTCGCGTGAATGGCCGCTCTTATCGGCGTGGGCGTCGACCGCTTTTAGCACTTCGGGGTCGTAAACGAGGCGGTCTATCAATACCTGGCGCATGGTCAGTTTGAACGGCTGGATTTTTAGCTGGAGATGGGTGTTTAGCTCGTCTAGGACATGGCGCGCGCTTCGCCGCAAAAACCATCGAACGCTCGGAATAAACAGGCTCCCCAACACCGCCCATACCGCAAGGACGCATAGCGCCACAAAAACCGGGAAAGGTAAAGTGACCGTATCGCTCATGGCTTGTTTTAACCCCCTTGGGGCTATGGTATCAAATCCGGCGGGGGACGTTCAATATCTCCTCTCCCCTTGCGGGAGAGGGCGGGGTGAGGGGAAGATAATAAATCACCCTCCCCTTGATCCCCTCCCCTCAAGGGAGGGGAAAATCATTGACTCAAATTTTTCCTGCGGAATCTGCTTTTGATGTTAAGGGAACCTCTAAAAAGCGCTTT
>DRJW01000104.1 GCA_011052055.1 Nitrospirota bacterium | reverse complement strand
TATTTCACTATTTTCGGTACACTGGTACTTCCTGTCCGAAAAGACTCGGTGGGAAAAGAGGTTGGCGGCGCGCTACGAATCCTGAAAAAAAGCGGAATTTCAGGGCGGTCTTTCGAGCTTTCCGTCCCTCCGGATTTCGCCGATTCAGGGAAATCTCTGGATGAGCTGGAGATAAGGAGGTCGTTTCTGGTGACAGTTGTGGCCCTCGCCCAAAGCGGGGTTTCGCAAAAGATAATTTCTCCCCTGAGAAGCCACAGGATTCACGCTAAAGACTCGCTGGCTGTTATAGGACATGAAAATAACGTGAAAAAAATGGCGGATCATTTCGGGTTTACCATAAAACCACGACTCGCCGTTTTCAGAGAAGAGCTGTCGGAAAATAGCGCAGGTATGCAAGAGGCGGTTGTGGCGCCTATGTCCGAGATGGTCGGCTCGACCCTCAGAAAGGCGCAGTTTAGAAACAAGTTCCATATAGGGCCGGTCGCCCTGTACCGCGAGGGGAAAATTTTCATGGCTGGCATAGCCGATATTCCCCTGGCGCCGGGAGATACGCTTATGTTGCATGGAGCATGGAAAGAGTTCGCCAAATTAAAGAATTCTTCCGACCTGCTATTTCCGGCTCCTATAGATCACGAGGTTTTCAAAATCGAAAAAGGCGCGGCGGCGTTAATAAGCTTTGGTATCGCTCTTACTATGGTGATCGCAAAAGACCTGCTCAGCCTTCCGATTTCCCTTTCGATGTGTCTTATGACCGGCGCTTTATTAATGATTCTGTCCAATGTGCTGACGGTGGACGACGCTTACAAGTCGGTTGACTGGAGAACCGTGTTTTTGCTTGCCGGGCTAATACCGCTTGGAATTGCCACTGAAAAAAGCGGCGCGGCGGCGTATATAGCGCAGGCGGTCTTAAACGCCATAGGCGATGTTTCGCCTATTGTTCTAATGACAGTCATAGCAATACTTTCCACCGCCTTCACTCTTGTTATATCCAACGTGGGCGCGACAGTCCTTCTGGTGCCGCTTGTCATCAACATGGCGCAAGGAGCGGGCGCCGATCCGCGAATCGCCTCTCTTGTCGTCGGTCTTGCGGTATCCAACTCTTTTATATTGCCGACCCATCAGGTCAACGCTCTGCTCATGGGGCCCGGCGGTTACCGTACGAAAGATTACATTAAAGCCGGGATCGGCATGACGGTCATATTTATAGTTGTGACTATCTTTGGATTGTGGGCGTTTTACGGACTATGATAGCGATAGCGCCGTCTCTTATTAACCTTCCAGCATGCCGGCATTATGAAACAGAATGTTAAAAAAGTAGTAACCGAGTCTTATTTGAGCCTGGCCGAAGAGATGGGCTGGAGCGGCGAAACTGACGGAGCTTTTGATATATCTATTCCAAAAGATGTAAAATTCGGCGATTTTTCATGCAACATCGCAATGATTCTCGCCTCCCGCCACAAAACAAAACCGAGGGGGATGGCCGAAAAACTATCGGAGCGGATAAGAGACAGCGACCTTTTCTCTTCGGTTTTGGTGGCCGGCCCAGGTTTTATCAACATGACCGTAAAACCAATTCACTGGGTTGAGCGGTTAAAGGAAATTCTCGATGCGGACGAATCGTTCGGATGCGTCGATACCGGCGAATCGAAAAAAGTCCTCGTTGAGTTCGTCTCCGCCAATCCCACAGGGCCGCTTCATATCGGACATGGACGGGGGGCCGTGGTCGGGGACACGCTGGCCAGAATCATGCGCAAAGCCGGATACGACGTTCATACCGAATACTACATTAACGATGTAGGTTTGCAGATGGACAACCTGGGCCGGTCTACCATCGCCCGATGTTTTGAATCGCTGGGCAAAAGTTTTGATGAGCCTCCCTACAAGGGCGACTATATAAAAGATATCGCCCGGCGGTTTCTGGAGACAAAAGACGCTGACCTGTTTTCTGAAAGCGACGATAAACTGGTCGAGCAAGCGCGAGATTTTACCGCTTCTTGCATCATGGATGATATCCGCGCCGATCTGAAAGAGTTCAGGATCGAGTTTGATGAATGGTTTTCAGAAATGTCACTTCACACAAACGGCGATGTGGAGAAAACGATAGAAATATTAAAAGAAAATAACCATATTTACGAAAGCGATGGCGCCCTGTGGCTTAAGACCGAATCTGCAGGAGATGAAAAAGACAGAGTAGTCCGCAGAGCCAACGGGGTCACCACTTATCTTGCGTCTGATATCGCCTATCATAAAAATAAGTTTGATCGAAATTTCGATACTGTAATAAACGTGTGGGGCGCCGACCATCATGGATACGTTCCCCGGATGAAAGCTGTGGTAAAAGCTCTGGGGCGCGATCCCTCCAAACTGGTGGTACGTCTGGTACAGCTGGTCAGCCTTAAGAAAAGCGGCCAGTCTTTGTCGATGTCAACCCGCGCGGGCGTGTTTGCGACTTTGCGGGAAATAATGGACGAGGTGGGCGTCGACGCCACCCGCTATTTTTTCCTGATGCGCTCATCCGACAGCCAGCTTGAGTTCGATGTTGATCTCGCCAAAAAACAGAGCAGTGAAAACCCGGTTTTCTACGTTCAGTACGCCCACGCCAGGTGTTGCAACATTTTTGTAACCGCCAGGGAGAGGGAGATCGACCCTGCGCCTTTTGACAAAAACATTGACCTGTCTTTGCTACAGGGAAAAGACGAGCTGGCGCTGATTCGCAAACTGCTTGAGCTTCCGGACGTGGTTGAGTCTTGCGCTATTTCGCTCCAGCCCCACCCTGTCACACAATACTTGACAGAAGTATCATCGCTGTTCCATTATTTTTACAGGCACAACAGGGTAGTGACCGACGATCCCGCGCTTACGCGGGCCAGGCTGTTTCTGACAAAGGCTGTGCGGATTGTTTTGAGAAACGGGCTGGATATCCTGGGCGTCAACGCTCCTGAAAGGATGTAACTTTATAATGGCCGCGAAAAAATATAAATCGAAAGTGACGCTGACGGGAAAACAGGTCGGCGCGCTTGCCGCCTGCATCGTGGCCATAGCTTTTCTTTCGGTTATGGCAGGTTACATAACCGGAAGGATGGTTGGCGGTGATACCGCCGAAATCAAAAAAGATAAAGAGGAGCCTGAAAGCGTTTTCGGCGGCATGTCGCCACGGTTTCTCGATCCTGCCGAAGTGGAAAAAGAAACGACCTTCGAAAAACAATCCGCCGATTCTTTTTCTTTTCATAAAAAGCTGGAAAAAGAAACGGCCCCGGCCAACAAACCACTTCCCAAATCCTTAACGCCCGCCGGATCCAAAAAGCATAGCGCCAAAGCTTCGAAAAAACCGAAACCTTCCCCCAAAATAAAACAGGCTCCCTCTAAAAAGGTAAAGACCGCCAGAAAACATTCCAGACCCAAACCTGCCAGACAGCCTGTGGCGATAAGCAAAAAAACTGGCGGAAAAAAGCTGACAATCCAGGTCGGCTCGTTCAAGCGTATACATGAGGCGCGCGCGCTGGCAAAGAGGCTTGGTAAAAAAGGGTACAAGGCGTATGTCGTTCCCTTTAAATTCAAAGGCGAAACATGGAGCAGAGTCCGTGTCGGCCTTTTCGACTCGGCGGTTTCTGCTAAAAAGACAGCCCGCAAACTTGCGAAAGAGCAAAATCTTCCCGCCCTGCTGGTTTCATATCAGAGCGGTAAATAGGAGCAAAATATAATGATAATGGTTTTTAAATATATCCACCTTCTCGCGCTGGTCATATGGATAGGGTCCGTCGTCTTCTTCTCGTTCATCGGCGCGCCCAGCATTTTCCAGACGGTTGACAAAAAAACCGCAGGAGATGTCGTCGGCGCGATCTTTCCGAAATATTATCTGCTCGGCTATATATGCTCCCTTGTCTCGCTCGCCACTTTAGGATACCTGGGATACAAAGCAGGATACGCCCAACCGGTGAAAACCGGCCTTGCGATCCTGGCAATCATGGGGGGGATAACTTTTTACTCCGGGCTTGTGATCGGGCCGAAAGTACACAGCGTGAAATACCAGATAAGGGGAGAGACCGACGAGGCGAAACTGGCTCCGCTCCGCAAACAGTTCGGCAAACTTCACGGGATATCGATGGTACTAAACCTCACCGTTCTTTTACTCGGC
>DRJW01000103.1 GCA_011052055.1 Nitrospirota bacterium | reverse complement strand
ATTTCGACTATCGGCTCGCTCTGGCTTCCATCGAGAAAGGCGCCGACTGCCTTCGCCTGAACCCTGGAAATATCGGCGCTAAATGGAAAGTAGAGGAGGTGACCAAAGCGGCGCAGGGCATGGGCGTTCCGATCAGGATCGGCGTAAACGCAGGGTCGCTGAAAAAAGACCTGCTCAAAAAACATGGCGGCCCCACAGCAGGAGCCATGGCGGAATCGGCCCTGGAGCATATCCATATTCTTGAAGAATTAAACTTCCACAGCCTAAAAATCTCGTTGAAAGCGTCTAATGTGCGGACAACCGTAAACGCATACCGTCTGCTTGCAGGTTCGGTCGATTATCCTTTCCACATCGGTGTGTCAGAAGCGGGGACGCGCTGGAGCGGAACCATAAAATCAGCGGTCGGCGTGGGCATCCTGCTGAGCGAAGGAATCGGCGACACACTCCGAATTTCGTTGACCGACGACCCGGTGGAAGAGGTGAGGGTGGCTTATGAAATATTGAAAGTTCTGGGAATCCGGCAAGAAAGCCCGGAGCTTATCTCCTGCCCCACCTGCGGACGGTGTGAGATAAACCTTATAGACATGGCCAACGAAGTGGAAAAAGCGCTTGCGAAAATTAAAAAACCGATCAAGGTTGCGGTGATGGGATGCGTCGTCAACGGGCCGGGGGAGGCCAGAGAAGCCGATATCGGGATAGCCGGAGGCAAGGGCGAAGGGCTGATTTTCAGGAAAGGGGTGATTTTGCGTAAAGTCCCGGAAGACCAGTTGAAAGACGCACTGCTTGAAGAAGCGATGAAACTTTAGGCCCCAATTATCTTTATCATTGGTAAAAATAAACAAGGCATTAAATGAGCAAATTAATTCCCTCTGAAATAATCGAAACAAGGATATTTCTTTTTCGCGGGTATAAGGTAATGCTTGACCGCGATCTGGCAGAATTATACGAGGTATCTACAAAAGCTCTGAACCAGGCTGTTAAGCGCAATATCGAGCGATTCCCTGAAGATCTCATGTTCCACCTTGCGCCCGATGAAACAAAAGAACTGGTCACAAATTGTGACCGGTTCACCTCTCTCAAGCACTCGCGGCGGCGCCTCACGCATTCACCGAGCAGGGGGTCGCCATGCTCTCCAGCGTCCTTAAGAGCAAAAGAGCTATCGAGGCGCACATCGCCATTATGCGGGCATTCGTGAAACTTCGAAAAATGCTCGCATCGAATGACGATCTGAAACGCAAGCTGATGGCTATGGAAAGGAAATACGATTCGCAGTTCAAGGTGGTTTTCGACGCTATAAAACAATTAATAAATGTGTGCCCTGTAACGGTAATACGCATGCTAAAGTTTGTCATTGCGAGCGTCAGCGAAGCAATCTCTTCCCTCTGCAATAAGGGAGATTGCCGCGTCGCCGGAGCCTGTCCTGAGCGAAACGAATGGGTTCCTCGCAATGACAAAAGAAACGGAAAAGGTAGATAAATGGGTGATCCAATAAACGTATTAGTGGTGGGCGGCGGCGGGCGTGAGCATGCGCTGGTATGGAAGATAAACCAGTCTCCTCTGGTGGGCAAACTTTATTGCGCGCCCGGCAACGCGGGCACGTCAGAGCTTGCGGAAAATGTGGATATCGGCGCGGAGGATATAGAAAAACTTCTCGATTTCGCCAGAGCAAATGATATCGGCCTCACCGTCGTCGGGCCGGAGGCGGCTTTGTGCGAGGGGATAGTAGACGCTTTCGCCACAGCTGGCCTCAAAGCTTTCGGGCCGGATAAAAAAGCGGCCCTTCTTGAAGGGAGCAAAGCGTTTATGAAAAAGATTTTATCCGACGCGAATATCCCCACCGCAAAATATGAGAAGTTAACCGACCCGGCCTCCGCCCTGAAAACGCTCGAAAAGTTCAACGGTAAGGTCGCCGTAAAAGCCGACGGACTTGCCGCTGGCAAAGGGGTGATTATCTGTCAATCCCATGCCGAGGCGGCTCAAGCTATCGACCTTATGATGGTAAAGCGCGCGTTCGGCGCCGCCGGGGACTCGATCATCATCGAAGAGCTGTTAGAAGGCGAAGAGGCTTCCATGCTGGCGTTTTGCGATGGAGAGAATTTTATTATGATGCCTTCTTCCCAGGATCATAAAAGAATTGGCGACGGCGACACCGGCCCCAACACCGGCGGGATGGGCGCCTACTCGCCCGCTCCTGTGGTCACGCCTAAAATCGAGTCTATGGTCGAAAAGGAAGTCATGGGTAAAGTCATGGAAGCCATGAAAAAAGATGGAAGGCCGTACAAGGGAATCCTCTACGCGGGGTTGATGCTGACAGATAGCGGCCCGAAAGTCCTGGAGTTTAACTGCAGGTTCGGCGATCCGGAGTGCCAGCCGATCTTGATGCGTCTAAAAAGCGACATCGTGCCTTTGTTACTGGCCTCGGTAGATGGAAACCTGAAAAATTTATCCGCGCAATGGTCGAATCGCTCCACCGTATGCGTCGTAATGGCGTCCGGCGGTTATCCTGGGCCCTACGAAAAAGGAAAAGAAATTTACGGACTAAAAGAGGCCGCCTCGACCGAAGATGTGGTGGTTTTCCATGCCGGTACTACACTCGATAACGACCGCGTTTTGACTTCTGGCGGAAGAGTTCTTGGCGTCACCGCATCAGGCGTTACCGTAGCAGAAGCGATAGATACCGCATACGAGGCTGTATCAAAAATATCATGGGACAACGTAGTTTTTCGAAAAGATATCGGCCACAGGGCCGTCGGTAGATGACATTTAACGCCCGCTGTACGCGCCTTGTTTTATTTGTGTCCACGTCTCTTTTTTTTTCCCTGAGCCTTGCCGGATGTCATAAGACGGAAATCGTCGCGCCGGATACGCTCGTAATCGGAATCGAATCGGGGCCTCGTCTTCTCGACCCCCGCCTTTACACCGACGCCGCCTCATCCAGGATCGGCGATCTGCTTTTTAACGGGCTGGTTCAGCGAGACGATGATTTCTCGATACAGCCGGATCTGGCCGAATCGTGGGAGACACCTTCTCCGGCAAGATATGTTTTCCATCTGAGGCCGGACATTTATTTTCATGATGGCCAAAAACTGACCTCAAAAGATATCCTGGCTTCTATCAATTTTGTCCTCGATCCGGCCAACAAGTCGCCGTGGCGAAGCTCGTATCTGATGATCGACTCGATAACCACTCCGGACGATACAACGATCATATTCGATCTGAAAAAACCTTCCGCTCCTTTCCTCGGCTTTTTGACGATGGGCATAACTCCGGCTGAAACGGATAAGGATATGGCCATCTCTCCCATCGGTACGGGGCCGTTTAAATTCGTCGATTACAAAACCGAAGAGCGCGTAACACTGGTAAGAAATGAGAGCTATTTCGATGGACGGGCGAAACTTGAAGGAGTGATTTTTAAAATAATACCGGACGAGACAGTCCGGGTGTTGAGCCTTGAAAAAGGAGCGGTTCATCTCATCATGAACCCTATAACGCCAAATATTCTGCCCCGTTTCAAAGACAACCCGAATCTGAAGGTTATCTCAAAGCTGGGCACAAACTATTCGTACCTCGGATTCAATCTCAAAGACCCGTTGACGGGTAAACTTGAGGTTCGAAAGGCTGTGGCCCACGCTATCGACCGGCGCGGAATCATCAAATATATTTTAAAAGGCCTTGCCGAGCCTGCCACGGGGCCGTTGTCGCCCGCTTCAAAATTTTACGAAGGCGGCGCGCGTAAATATGATTACGATCCGGCCAAAGCGCGGAAAATACTTGATGACGCAGGTTTTAAGGACCCGGACGGGGACGGGCCAAAGGTGAGGTTCACCCTTAAATACAGCACGTCGCAAAATGAGTTAAGAAAAAGAATCGCCGAAGTGTTCCAGTTCCAGCTTGGCAAGGTCGGGATCGGGCTTGATATACGCTCATACGAATGGGGGACGTTCTACTCCCACATCAAAAAAGGCAATTTCCAGATATTCTCCCTGACATGGGTCGGCATCGTCGATCCGGACATCCTTTATTACATTTTCAACTCATCATCCGCGCCACCTGACGGCGCCAACCGGGGCGGGTATAAAAACGAGCGGGTGGACGAGCTTACCGAGCTTGGACGGGTTACTTTTGGAGAAGAGCGCAAAGTTGTCTATTCAAAAATCCAGAGAATCATAGCCGACGATTTACCCTATGTGTCGCTGTGGCATTCGGTCAACGTCGTGGTCATGGATAAAAGAGTCGAAGGCTTCGTCGTCGCGCCCGACGAGAACCTGAAATCATTAAAAGATGTAGTGTTAACGCCTGACGTAAAACAATAGTTTTTCAATACGTTATCCTTAGCTAAATGTAGGGTGTAATCAATAGCTAGACTTGTAGTCTTTTGGAAAATAATGTGAATATAAGTAAATTATCTGAAATCCACAGATTAACCAAATGCTTCTATCGGAGCACATACTATTGATATTAATTCGGGTTAAAATGATAATAATTATGGGTTGCGATACATCTTTTTGATAGTAATGCTGTTATAGTTGGTTAGCATTGAGGCTCGGTTGTCCAGTGAAAATGGGTTAAGATATGGATGATAAAGAACTTTTATCAAAATTAAATGGGGTGTTTTAAGTGCGCTTTTTATTCACGCAGTTTTCAATTGTTGTTACTGCCGAACAACATAATCCCACTATCTTAAATCCAGACTTCTTGAAATTTAGGGAGATAGTCCCCAATGATTTCGAAGTGAGTAATGTCCTTGTTACAGCTCCATTGTCACAGGTCGCGTTTAATAATGATCTAATCATTACCGTTGAGACAAACAAAATGCAGGTGGTTAAGCGTCTGGAAGGAGAAAGAGGAACGAACCCGGAAACAGTTAAGATTGCCCAGCTATATGTTGAGGCCCTTCAACACGTTCATTATGAGGCGGTAGGCATCAATTGGTTAGGAGAGTTTCATATTGAAGAACCTGTAAAATGGATTGAGAAAAGATTTTTATCAAAGGGTAGATGGAATGATCCTCCTTATGGCATCCAAGATTCGGGAGTGAGAATGGGATTTAATGTTAATGGCTCCAAATGTATGCTGAACATATCATGCAACCACACTCCTCCCAGAATAATGGTGTCAGTTAATTATCATCATGATATTATAAAGAAAATACCAAATTATGATGAAGCTGTAATGCTGATCTCTAAATGGGAAGATAAATATAGTCACTT
>DRJW01000102.1 GCA_011052055.1 Nitrospirota bacterium | reverse complement strand
ATCGCCGAGGCGATTGCCCTGGCGGCTTTTATACCGGTTGTTATGGGGATGAGCGGTAACGTTGGGACGCAAAGCTCGGCGCTGGTCATTCGCGGTATGGCGACCGGGAAGATAGCTTTCTCATCGCTTTGGGCCTATATCTATAGAGAGTTTAAGATCGGCCTTGCGCTGGGGTTTATCTGCGGCGTAATCGCCGGGACGGGGGCCCAAATCTGGCACGGGTCTTACACGCTGGGCCTGATTGTCGGTATCTCCATATTTTTATCTATATCCCTCGCCGCTTTGCTGGGCGCGTTAATCCCTTTCTTTTTTCGATGGGCGAAATTCGACCCTGCCATAGCGGGCGGGCCGATAGTCCTTGCGCTGAACGATATCTCAGGATTACTCATATTTTTCCTGGTAGCTAATCTTCTTCTAGGTTTGTTTTAGTAAAATTACTGGTTTTAAATATTATAAAGAGGTTTGGGAATATGGCTAAAATAGTCGTAACCGCCGGAGCGTGCGGTGAAACTGTCGAGGCGACCGCCGAGGCCGTCGATGACCGCTACGCAAAAGTTAAAATAGGCAAATGTTGCGAGTATGTAGAAAGGATGAAGCAGGAGCTGGAGGCGGAGCCGCTGGACGGCTATAAGCTGATGAAAGGTATCGCGGCTTCACAGATTTACAAATCAGCAGGCGTGTGCCTGCCCCATGTGACCTGCCCGGTGCCGGCCGCTCTTCACAAACTTGTGGAGCTGGAGCTAGGTCTTGCCGTGGCGGCGGATGTGACCATTAAGATCGAGAAGTAGCCAGAAACACGGGAGAAGCCCACAAGCAGGGGAAGCGCGACACTTGTTTTGCTTAAAGTAAACCTTTAGGTAATTGCAATAACATATTGAATATTAAGAAATACACTTTGGATAAAACGCTCCTGCTTAAATTTCAGGGCGCGCTGATGGGAACTTTTACCGGGGACGCTCTGGGCATGCCTTTCGAGGGGCTATCCGCAGGAAAGATAGCGCGTGGGTTTGGCCGCATCGAGGATATGGTGGAAGCGAGGTTGGGGGCGGGAACATACACCGACGATACCGAGATGATGATAGGGTTGGCCGAGATACTGGCTGAACATGGGCATGTCCAGCCGCAGGCGTTGGCGGGGAGGCTCGTATATAACTTTAACGGCGACAGGGGATATGGAGGCGGCTCCCTGAAAGTTCTGAGGGCGCTTAAAGAAGGTGTGCCGTGGGATCAGGCTCCAAAAGCCGCGTTTGCCGAAGGCTCGATGGGTAACGGCGCGGCGATGCGGATAGCGCCTGTGGGAGTTTTAAATCATCACGACCTGGAGCAGTTGGAAAAAGAGGCGGAAATTTCCGCGAAGGTGACGCACACCCATCCTCTGGGGGTGGAGGGGGCGAAGCTACAGGCGCTGGCGGTCGGTCTTGCGGCTAAAGAAGATAGCAAGGAGAGGGTGGATAGCGCGCGGTTCCTCGAAGAATTGAAAATCTATACAAAAGAGACATCTTTCAACAACGCTCTTAACTGCGCCGACAGATTGCTGGCCAGGTATCACGATCCTGAAACGATAGCAAATGAACTGGGAAACGAGGTGACGGCGTTACGCTCGGTTCCAGCGTCGATCTACTGCTTTCTGAAATTCAACGGCGATTTTAAAAAGTCGGTCAGTGAGGCTGTCTCTCTGGGCGGGGACACCGACACCATAGGGGCGATGACAGGCGCGCTGGCCGGAGCGCACCTTGGAGTTAACGCCATACCCGCCGAGTGGCTCGACGCCCTTGAAAACGGGGAGAAAGGCCGTGATTACGTCATGGAGCTTGGGCGCAGGTTGTATAAAATCTGGGAACAGTGAAAGAAGATTTATTTAACGACTCGAAGGTTGCCCCGCCTTTTTTTGTTGGCCGCTTGTTTCGGCTGGGCTCCAAAATCGCCTTTTACCGGAACCGGGTTGCGAAACTGCATCACCGCTTCCTGGCCGCTCATCTGCATAACACAGTCCCAGGGGAAATAGCATGAGTAAAGAGAGCCGGAAAACCGCATAGGCGCGCTGATCCCAACGCCGTCGGCTGTAAGTTTTGGGGTAGGTTTATCTCCCAGAACGAAATCGACAATTTCCTGTTGCCTGAGGTCGGAAGGTATGTCCACACCAGTTATATTGGTGTTGACAGTGACCATGACATCACCCTGCGGATAAAACCACTCAAAAATCGGAAGCTTGTTCAAGTCTATGACTCCTGTTTACCGATCATCTCACAATTGCGAACTATCGACAATAGGAATTAAAAGGTATACTTAGTCTCCTCCGTTGAAGAAATGAATTCTAAAGCCTGAATAAATTAGTATGCAGTAAATGGACATACCTTTTATCGATCTTAAAGCTCAGTATCTGCGTCTTCAAAGCGAAATCAGCTCTGGTATCGACAAAGTGTTTGAGCATGGCCAATTTATAATGGGGCCGGAGGTTTTCGAGCTGGAGCGGCGGTTAGCTAAGTTCGCCGGAGTTAACAGGGCCGTCACCTGCTCTTCGGGAACTGACGCTCTTCTTATGACGCTGATGGCGCTCAATGTGGGGCGGGGAGACGCGGCTACGCTCAGTTTTTTCCCGGCCAAACCACTGGGTTGCTACGGAGATGGCGGCGCCGTTCTTACCGATGACGAAGACCTGGCCTACGAGATGGAGTCGATCCGCGTTCATGGTCAAGGCGATGATAAATACAGCAACAGCCGCATCGGATT
>DRJW01000101.1 GCA_011052055.1 Nitrospirota bacterium | reverse complement strand
CATTGCGTCTGTGATTATCGCAGGTCACCGCCGTAAAATAGCTACCCAGCGCCAGATGTTCAAAAGACTTGCCAACGAGCCTGCCACGTAAGTGAAAGCGCAGGCTCTCAATATTTCGCGCACATCTTTCTCTTCAGATTCAGAAATGTACCCGCCGCTTTTTAAAATCGGAAGCGCCCTGTTAAAACTGGCGTCGAACTCTACGGGCAAAGTTACAATGTGCGCTAACGCGCTGGAGCCGAGGCTTGCGATGCCGACAATGAAAGTGAGCAAGCCAACAGATGGCGAGCGGGTGGAAAGGGCGATGATCGGTATAGCCATCATGGCCATAGCCCCGAACTTTTCTATATGCTGAGCAAATTTCAGAAGAGTCGCGCGCGTTTTTAGCGGAGCGTATCCTTCACGGTCCTGTATGGCGTGGCCAACTTCATGAGCGGCCACCGCGACCGCTGTTAGTGATTTACCCGTCAGGTTGTTTTGGCCTAACCGGACAGTTTTAGTTTCAGGATCGTAATGATCCGGCCCTGCAGAAAGCTCAACTTTAACCTCATGCAAGCCAAGCTCGCTCAGGATATTTTTCGCCAGCTCTCCCCCTGTGCCGGGCAGATATTCTCTTGGCGCCGAGTGGCGTCTAAGCGCATTGGAGGCAAGATATTTCGGCCCGATAAGAAGAGCCAGCAAAACAAGAATCGTTAAAATTACGGGCATTAAAACTTCCGGTCATTCCTGTCCGGCCGGCAGGGGAGCGCAATCGGATTTATCGCCCTGCGCTTTTTCTATGGCGTGAACAAGCGTGTCAAAGATGGTCGCCAAATTTTCGACAGCCGCTTTGGGGCTACCCGGCAGGTTTATTATCATCGACCGCCCCCTGAATCCGGCCAGTCCCCGCGACAAGGCCGCGTAGGGTGTTATTTTCATCGACGCAGACCGCATCGCCTCCGGTATGCCAGGTATCTGGCGCTCCAGAAGAGGGCGTGTAGCCTCAGGTGTAATGTCCCTTGGGGAGACCCCGGTTCCGCCCGCAGTAAGCACAAGGTCGTAGCCTTGCCGGGCTGTCCATTCAGCGAGTTGTTTTTGGATCGGCCCTGTCTCGTCCGGAACTATGGTTACATCTTCCAATTTTTGTCCACGCTTCTCCAAAAAACCGCGAATGGCCGGCTCACATTTATCAGCCCTTTCACCCTGGCTGGCTCTGTCGCTTACAACGAGTAGAGCGACTCTTAATCTTTTCATTGCGCCTCGTCTGTTTTAGGACCAATGGCTAATCTGTAGCCCCTGGCTAATTGTAGCCTTTATGGATAAATCGAGTCTACAGCCAGCGACGCTAAAAACGCCAAACTCATTTACGGAGAGTAAACGTTATCGTTTGTAAGGTTGATATCGGGCCCGTTTGAAAACAGTGTAAAATTATCCTTTCGGAACTTGATCTGATATCTGTTGTTCCAGGGATCGACAAGATCTGAAGGCTCAATAACACCTTGCTTTATCAGGTCTTCAGTTTTAGTCGGCGGCGCCCCCGCTAAAGAGATATATGTTTGCATGGCGCGCCTGATTTTTTTAAGACCTTCTTTTGCGTAAGCTGTTTTGACTATCTTGTCGCTGGCGCTTTTAATGGCCAGCGCCCGGGGTCGGCTGGACGCCTGCCAGAAGACGCCCCCTGCGATGACAGCCAGAAGAATCGCTACGGTAATCATCTGCGAGGCGGCTCCCGTATGATCCGCCGAAAGAGAAGCTTTTTCTTTTTTCGTCGACGGCTTTAACACAGCGAGGCTCAAAAGCGACCGGATAGCCTCCAGTGTGAGAAAATGGCTTTGACGCGCCGCGTCCATAAGCTCCCGGATAGTCATGCCTGATCCTACAACGCTTAATACAGCTATTTGAGAGTCGTTAAGCGATACCCCTCTGGCCGAAAGGATTTCATATTCAAGCGAAGTCTTGTAATCTCCGATTTGGCTGGCGTCGCCTTTTAAATTGAGCGAGTCGTCCTCTTCATCCTTACCGTAAATATTTTTCACGACGAACGTGTCAAAAGGAGGGATGGATGTCGCCACCCCGCCCCATTCATCGGCAATGCGGCATCCTTCCATTAAAAGGCCGTCCACATCCATGGGTATCATAACTTTCTTGTTGTATTTGATATTCTTGATCGGCGTGAATTCATAAGAGCCTATCTTCCACCGCAGAGCGTAATAAACGGTGTCTACGGCCTGACGGCTGATAAGCTCCACCAACATTTGTGAAGTTATTTTCTTGGAAAGGATTTCCCAGTAAGGCTTAAGCTTGTCTTCGTGCTCTTTTTGAATTTCCAGCCATTCCTTATCTTTAAGGATCGAGTTGGAAAGCAGAGTGGATTTTATCCGTTTTTCGTCCCTTAAAGGGGTTCCCTCAGCGTAGATGATGCTCCCCTCGTCAAAAGTAATTTTCACCTGCTCTTCACTTTCAGCCAGGGTAAGCCGTCCGGTTTTACCTTCCAGCTTAATCATCTGGAGAATGTTTACGATATTGAAGTCATCAAGATTGCCTTTTAACGCCATATCAGTAATAGTCCCGTTTGCCAGCTGTGTTCATAACGATCCAGTAAAGAGCCGCAACCGCGAAAAACAGAAGATGATTCTGGGCCACTTGCGCAAGCTGGGCCTTTTGCGTCACAATACCGTCATAAAAGGCAAGCCCTCCATATATAACGATAAGGCTCGTGACAAAAGTGAAGAAAAGGCCGGTCAATGGAAGCTGGAAAAACGCGCGCCCCAAACCGGGCGCCAGCCTGTCGAGCGTCCCGGCCGTCCGGGAGCGCCAGTGTTTGTAGTCACGTATTTCTTTTCTTTTCTTCTCTTTTTTGGCGACGGAGACACCGCCTTTCGCGCTTAGCGCCGCCACACACTGGTTGCATTTCGCCTCGGCGGTCGTAAGTTTGATTGGTGGAGCGAAAGCGACTCCGCATGACAAGCAGGTCTGGTGGGCGACGGCT
>DRJW01000100.1 GCA_011052055.1 Nitrospirota bacterium | reverse complement strand
TCAGCCAGGTGTTCGAGGCTCTGAAATCGGGCGATGATTACCGGCTTGTCTCCCCGGAAAATATACGTCTTACGCCCGATCAGTGGAACCGGCTCGTATGGACAATCACAGGTCTGAAATACAAAAGATTATATGAACCACCGGCAAAGCTCGATAGCAAAAAAACAGGAGATGATAAACCATCACTTGAAATAATGCTTTATGATACTTCAGGCTCCCTGCTGGGAAGTCTGATCGTCGGGTCGCGGGACGAGGATAAGGGCGGATTCTACGCGAGAGTCGGCGTGGAAAAAGACTTTAAATATAATATAGACGAAAAGTTCGTCACTGAAGATATAATTGGAGTTCTCGAAAACCTGCTTGGCTGATAATAAAAACAAGAGACGTAAACGTAATTTGGAAAATAACTGGTAAAGGTAAAACGATCAAATGGAAGAAGAGATAAAGATAGAGGTTTTGGATAAGCGGAGAATAAAGTCGGCTGACGACACATGCGATGAAGCCGGGGATGCGGATCTTGAGCGTACCCCTACTTATGTAAAGCAGTTGGAAGATAAGATGGAGGAGAATGATGGCCGCCTCAAGGAATATATATCAGCCCACAAAGAGAAAATGGCCGAGATGGATAAAGTCCGAAAAAGGCTTGAGGACGACAGCCAGAGGAGGGCCTCTGATAAGTTCGGGGAGCTTATCGCCGAACTATTCCCCGTTATCGATGATTTTGACAGGGCGATAGAGTCGGCCAAAGAAAAAAGCGCCGACGATCCTTTGATTAAAGGCGTGGAGATGCTCCGGGGCAGACTGTTTGAGGCGCTAAAAAAACAGGGGTTAGAAGTGATAGATTGCCTGGATAAGCCGTTCGATCCAGAGGTGGCGACGGCGGTGGCCACGATCCCGGTGGATGAGGGCGATAAAGTGGATATGGTGGTCGATCAGATGGCTCCCGGATACAAGTTCGGCGACAGGGTGCTTCGTCCGGCGATGGTCCGCGTCGGATACAAATCATAATTAAGGCATGGATCAAGTTAAATGATAAAAATAGATTATTACGAAGCGTTGGGCGTCGAGCGAAACGCCGACGGCACAACGATTAAAAAGGCGTATCGCAAAAAAGCATACGAGTACCACCCGGACAAAAACCCTGATAACCCTGAGGCGGAGGAGAAATTCAAGGAAGCCGCCGAAGCGTACGAGGTGTTAAGCGATGAGGAGAAACGCTCGCTATACGACCGGTTTGGCCATGACGGGCTCAAACGGAGCGGGTTTTCCGGGTTTCAGGGGTTCGACGACATCTTCTCGTCGTTCGGCGACATATTCGAGGACTTTTTCGGTTTTGGCGGCGGGCGCCAGGGCGGAGGAACCCATGCGCAGAAAGGCGCGAACCTTCGGTACGATATGGAGATAGAATTTCTCGACGCCGCTCATGGGATGGAAAAAGAGGTCGAGGTAGAAAAATTCGTTTTGTGCGGCGCGTGTGAAGGGAGCCGGAGCGCGCCGGGGAAAGACCCGGTCATCTGCCTGCAGTGCAACGGAACGGGCAAAGTCACCCGCTCCCAGGGTTTTTTCGCCATAGCCGTCGCCTGTCCCGTGTGTCACGGCGAAGGTGTGAAGATCACCCATCCATGCAAAAAATGCGAGGGGATGGGGCAGGTTCCGGAGAAGAAAAAACTTCTGATCAAAACTCCCGGCGGCGTAGATACCGGATCGAAGCTGAGACTGAGAGGCGAAGGTGAGCCGGGGAGAAACGGCGGGCCTCCGGGCGATCTGTACGTCGTACTGCATGTCAAAGAGAGTGACGTTTTCAAGAGGTACGACTATGACGTGGTGGTGGACGTGCCGGTGACATTTTCCCAGGCCGCGCTCGGCGTTGACCTGAAGATACCGAGCCTGGACGGGGAGATAGATTTCACCGTGCCCGCCGGAACGCAGTCCGAGGCCTTGCACAGAATATCTGGCGAAGGGATAGAGAAACTAAATTCGTATGGGCGAGGCGACCTTATCGCCCATATCATTGTGAAAACGCCGGAGAAACTGACCAAAGAGCAGGAGAAACTTCTGCGCGACCTCGCCGAAGAAGACGGATCAAGCGTTCGGCCCCATCAGAAAGGTTTTTTCGAGAAACTGACCGGGAAATAAATAGCGCCTGTTTTGATTAATTCTGTCATACCGGACACTACTTTGTCATCGCGAGCGAAGGGAAGCGTAGCGTGGCGATCTCATCCGGGATTGCCGCAGTCGGCCATGGCCTCCCTCGCAATGACAGTTGTGACCGCGCCACCACCCTGTCACCCCGGACACCACTTTGTCATCGCGAGCGAAGGGAAGCGTAGCGTGGCGATCTCATCCGTGATTGCCGCAGTCGGCCATGGCCTCCCTCGCAATGACAGTTGTGACCGCGCCACCATCCTGTCACCCCGGACACCGATCCGGGGCCTCAGAGATACCAGATCGGAGTCCGGTATGACGGTTTCTTACTTTGCAGGACGCTTTACTGCCGTTGCAGGTAACGTGAATACGCGACACGATAATTTTATTTTTGTTATCATAAATCCTCATAATGTCGTTCTAAGTGGAGCGAAGAATCTAGACGCGCTACTAGCTTTGAAGAAAGTATCTTCGCGAGATCCTTCACGGAGCCTGTCCTGAGTAGTAGCGAAGGCTCACAATGACAGCGCGACTTTTAAGGAGTATTTGCAAATGGGATGGTTTGGAAAGATATTAGGCGGCGCGGTGGGGTTCGGCCTTGGCGGGCCGATAGGCGCCATCCTCGGCGCGGCGGCGGTGGCGGCTATGGAGCGGCCCGGCCCGGGGCCGGACGCTGTGCTCTCACCCGTTGAAGAAGCGCAGATGAATTTTTTCACCACCGTTTTCGCCATGCTCGGCAAACTCGCCAAAGTGGACGGGCAAGTCACCGAAGATGAGGTCGGCGCGGTGGGCCGGTTCATGGACAAGATTCATTTAAACGAGCAGAGCAAAAACTTAGCCAAGTCGATATTCAACCAGGCGCAACAGATAGATGTTCCTTTCGAGGCTCTGGCTAACCAGTATTTCCTCATGGCCGGCTCCGATAGGATGAAGTTAACCATGATGATCGATATCCTGCTCCGTGTCGCGATGGCGGACGGAAACTTTCATCCGGCCGAAGAGCGGCTCATAGAAAACACGGCCAGGATTTTTAATATCCCGGATGAAGAATACCAGAAACTCAAAACGCAGTACGTTAAGGATTTCTCGAAATATTACGCCATTTTAGGGTGCGG
>DRJW01000099.1 GCA_011052055.1 Nitrospirota bacterium | reverse complement strand
TAAGCAAACGGATATGAAAGAAATTGGCTCCCAGGGGATTGTCTCTGAGGTATTGGGCGGTAAAAGAATATTAAATACGACCCAAATCAAGAAACTGGCAAAAAGATTTCATGTCTCACCTGCTGTCTTTATTGATTGAATATTTTGTAACGTATACGAGAATTTTTGCTGTAACAAGTTGGATTTATCTATGGCATTTTCTGAAATTGATTTACAACGAATCAAACGTGAAGTAGGCGGTCTTTGCAAGAAAAGATCACCCACGCACCTTCGAGACAAGCTCAGAACCGAATACAAAATCGAGGGCAATAGCATCATCCTGTATGAGGTTCGTCCACAATGGGATGACCCAAAGATATTTCGTGAACATCCATTCGCAAAAATCACCTTTGTCAAAAGCAAGAATATCTGGAAACTTTATTGGCAACGAGCTGATTTGAAATTTCACAGGTATGACCCAAAAGAATCAGCAAACCAGCTTTCTGATTTGGTAAAAGAAATCGACAACGACCCAAATGCTTGTTTTTTTGGGTGAGTGGTGCAGTGAAACTTTATTTCCGAGTTTTTCCTCACTCCCCAACCACGATAAATTTGGGCGCTAGAAGGAAGTTAGTTGCAGTAGTATAGTGGGCCCCTATAGATTTAATCAAACTGAGCGTAGAAACTGCGAGATGGTTCAGGATTCCCTAATATTTACGAGGGTAATGGGGAAGGATTTAGTAAAATCTAAATATCATCATTTTTTAACAAAAGTCTCCACTAAGCCAGAATCTAAATTAACTCATTGATAAATTGGTAGCCCCAAGGGGAGTCGAACCCCTGTTTCCGCCGTGAGAGGGCGGCGTCCTGGGCCACTAGACGATGGGGCCATCTTAAGTGGCGTGAGTGGTAATTCTACATTAAGTCGGCCAATTAATAACAATAAATTTCGCCCGGCTTATCTGCGCCCGACGGCAAGCGGATGATTAAACACGGCGCAACAGGCATCATTTTTGGAATCACCCTTTGCGGAGCCGTTGCAAGGTTTTTATTTCCCAAGCTGTCTGCGAAGAAGGGAGGCAGTGGAGGCAAGCTCGTCAGACTCCGGGATTGCCTCCACTCCCTTCTCCAGGATTTCAAGCGCCATCGCTGGATCGCCACTGTTTAATGATTGTTCCGCAGACAAAAGAACCCATTCGTGATTGTCCGGCTCGGCCAGCATCAACTCTCTTAAAATAAAATCTATCGGACTGTCGCTCCCGGCCCGAACGTTCACCCATTCTTTCATCATTTCGATATCTGTAAACCCTGATTCGTAAAGTTTCTGGTAAATGATATCGGCAAGCTCCACTCGCCCATGCGCTATCGACTGTTTTGCCAGCAGGCGCGCCACATCGGCGACCTGCTTTATTTTGATCGGCGCGCTCCTTGCGCCCATGCGCCTTACGCTGTTTTCCACGCCGCCCCACAGCTGACCGTTAAAATTGTGGAGGGCGTCGGCTATATCCGCTTCCGGCGGAGCCTCCACGTTTATCGATCCTCGCTCTTTTCTTCTTCCCTTAAGCTCGATCATATCTCTATAAAGCTTTTCATATTTCAAGAGGCAGGCCCGGCCGGAAAATTCTTTCTCCACTTTTTCTCTCGCCGATCGTCTCATCTCCAGCCATTTTAGAGAGCCGTGAACGCTTATAGCCTCCTTTATAACTTCCTCCACAGCCCTTCTATCGCCAGCGTCAACAAGCCATCCGTCCACGCCGTGGGTCACCATCTCCGCCATCCCGCCATCGTCCGCCACTATCGGCAGGCATCCTGACGCCATCGCTTCAAGAACGATAAGGCCGAATGGCTCTTTAATGGAAAGCATCACCAGAAAATCGGCCTGGCGGTAAAGCTTGGCCATATCGGAGCGAAGGCCCAGGAACTTCACCCGATCCGTCGATTCTCCCGTCTGGCCGCGCCCCGCCAACCACAGCTTTGCGCCCGGATCGATACGGGCGATATCGTCGGCGATTTCGTCGAGATGAAAATACATTTTCTTTTCACGCCTTGTTGATTCGAGCATGACAATATTCTCGCCGGTATCGGGATCGTCGTTAAACGGAAAATTCTCAATATCTATCCCGTTATGTATCACCGTCGTTTTCTCCCTGAACGGCTGGGCCTTTCTGACGGTTTCGGATACACAGACGGATACGTCTATGTTCGGATAAATCTGGCCAGGCTCCGTAAGGTGCATAAGCTCTATTAGCACAGGAGCGCCGGATGAGCGGGCCGCTTCGCAAACCAGCGGATCGAACCCGCCGGAGAACTGAACGATATCCGCGCCGGCCAATAACGGAAGTAATTTCTCGAACCGGCTCTCATCACCGGTATAACGAAAAAGTATGGACGGGTCGTAAAGTTTTACGCCGGGATCGTTTTTTCTTACAGCCACAAAAACCGGATCGACAATGCTACGGTCGATGTAACGGTTGTAAAGAGCGTCCATTCTTTCGATGCCGCCGCCGATGCCGGTGGACATGGCGCAGTGGACAAGTTTTAATGGCGTCTTATCTTTAACGTTCATCCCGGCCTAATGTAAAATCCCTTTGAGCCTTGCCTGCTCTTCGAATATAGCCTCAAGACCTTTTGTGATAGCTTGCGCGTCATAGCTTGCGCGCGCCTTGTTGTATCCGGTAAGCCCCAGCTGTCTTGCGCTTTGCGGGTTCGACAGAAGGGCTATCAGAGCGTCGGCGTACATCTGCGGATCGACGGCCACTATTCCGTTGTAGCCGTTGTTGATAAGCTCGGTCTGGGCGCTGTCTTTTATCGGCGTGGTCTGATGGGTCACCACCGGCAGTTTGGCGGCCATCGCCTCGGCGAGGACAAGGCCGAAGGTCTCGCCCATATCGGCGAAATGCGCGAGCGTGGAAATACCGGAGTAAAACTCCATAACTTCCCTCTCGTCGGTGGTCATGGGAAATTCGACCAGACATTTCTCAACTCCCATCTCCACAAACTTGTTTTTCACCTCAGGTGTCGCTCCTATTACATGAAACTTGAATTCGGGAATGGCCTTGAACACGACAGGGAGCGCCTCTAAAAATTTAAAGTCCCACTTTGTGTTATCGGCCCTGCCGATGCGGCCCGCTATTTTCTTTGAAAAATCCCGGTCATCGAATCCGAAAGTATCGAAATTATCAATCTCCACAGGATAGTAAAGAATCTCATATTTTGAAGTTACCAGAGGGCGTTTGAGCCACATCTGATAACGCCATGCGCAACTGTAGGAAATGAATATATGGCAGTCGATAAGATTGTTCTCGTCCGAGTCGTCCAGCCTGCCGAAAACGTTATGCTCCACAACCACAGATACCCCGGCGTCGTGAGCGGCTTTTATCGGCCCCGGCTCTTTCCATCCCGCTCTATGGATGTGAAAAATATCAGCGTTCAGGCTTTCAAGGCGCTCCTCTAAACGCTTCGGCTCGATTATCTCCGTTTCAATCCCCAGATCTCTTATGGCCTGCTCGCGGCCGCTTGCCGGATCGCTTTTAAAGGAGATGACCGATATATCGAACTTGTCACGATCCAGATATTTACAGAACGTATATACGGTTTTTTCCGTACCGCCGAATCCCAGGCCCGGAGTGAATTCGACTACTTTGAGCTTTTTCATTGGGAAGCTATTATATAGCAACGTAAGGTTTTTACTTTACCGATCAATCTTACTTTTCAGCAATTCGCAGGTTTCTATCAGGGTTTTGGAATCAGGGAATTTGAGCGCGCCTTCTTCTAAAATATCAAGAGCTTTTGTTATGTTCCCCGTCTCAATGCTCTCTTCGGCCAGAAGCAGAACGATTTCCGGATCGTCATGCTCAAGGTTTCCCAGCTCTTTTATGATAAATTCCCTGCCATCCCCCGGTGGAGTTATCTCCAGCCACTCTTTCATCCAGTCGGCTCCGTGATAGCCTGAGCCATATATTTTTCTGTAAATAAGTTCTGCAAGGTCATTCCTGCCTCTCGCTTTTACGTGCTTTGCGAGCCTTTGCGCCACAAGCGCCAATCTCGGAATTTTAATGGGTTGCTCGCGTAACGCCATTGTCTTTACAGACTCTGTAAAACGATCAAGCCGCCCTGCGTTCAAGTGAAACAAAGCGTCGGCTATATCCACTTCGGGAGCAGGCGGCGCCTGCGCCGGGCCTCGTTTGATCCTCCTCCCCTTTTTCTTTATCAAATCGAGATAAATATTTTCGTATTGCTTGACGCATCGGGATATCGAAAACCTCCGCTCCACCGTTTCCCTCGCCGATGCGCGCATGTTTTCCCACTTTGCGCTGTCCTTTTTTTTCAGCGAGACCGCCTGCCCAATTGCGTTAAGCGCTTCGTTTTTGTCGGAAGGACAAACAGTCCATCCATCCACCCCGTCTGTCACTATTTCGGCTGGGCCACCTATATCAGGAGCGATAGGCAAACAGCCGCACGCCATAGCTTCAGCCACAACAAGACCGAAAGCTTCTTTTTCGGTAAATAAAACAAGCGCGTCCGCTTTGCTGTAAACCGTTTCGATATCTTCTATTAGCCCCAGGAATTTCACCCTGTCCGTAGACGGCAAAGTCTGCCCCGCTCCCGCAAGCCATATCTCTATATCGGGATCAAGCGATAAGACCTCATCGGCTATCTCATCGAGATTAAAACAGGATTTCACCCTGTTGGAGGCCTGAAGAAGAATAATTTTGCCGTCATGGCGCCCTCTTTTTGTGAAAGCAAACCTGTCTAAATCAATTCCGTTATAAATGGTGGTGGCTTTCCCAGGCTCCGGTTGTGTTTCAAGCACACTTTTTGAAATACAAATGGAAATATCAATATGAGGATATAGTCCTCCAGCTTCAATCGTCCGCAACGACTCCACCAGAGCCGGAACGCGCGCGGCTTTCGCCGCTTCGCACACCATAGGGTCAAAACCGCCCTGAAACTGGACGATATCAGCCTCAGAAAAATAATTTACAAGATTTTCGAACCGGTTATCTACGCCCGTATATTGAATCTTTATCAGATTTTCAAACAACCTCTCAAACCTGGGCTCGCCCGGATCTTTTTCGTCCGCTATCACAAGTGTGAGATCGAACAACTCACGATTAATGAGCCGGTAAAGATTCCTGTCACTCTGTGAGCTTCCAGAATGCCCGGGGCCTCCGGCCCAGGAGGTGCAATAGACAAGTTTTAAAGGGCGTTTTTGATTCGTCATGCTATCTATGTTCATCGAGGGAAAAATAGCGACGCCTCGTCGGCGCTACGACAGAAACTCCGGCAATAAACATGGCCGGATGAATTTGTCACGATTATCCTCCAATTTTACTTTTTAACAATTCGCAGGTTTTAAGCATCTCATCAGATTTGGGGAACTTAAGCGCGCCTTTTTCCAGGATATCAAGAGCCTCGATCAAATTTCCCGCCTCGATGCTCCGCTCCGCCATGAGCATTACGATCTCTGGATCGTCAGGATAAAGCTTTTCGAGTTCCGCAAGAATAAATTTTCTTTCATTCCCCGGCGGCGTGATATAAAACCAGTCTTTCATCCATTGCGCGTCACGAAACCCTGAAACATACATTTTTTTATAAATCAGATCCGCAAGGTCGTTCCTTTTTCTGAATATAGCGTGTTTGACCACCTTCGCCACCGCCCATCCGAAAAGCGGCACGCGAATCGGCTGTGTGCTTTCGGCCATGCGGAGGATATGCTTCACCGCCCTGTCCCAATGCTCGTTCGTTAAAAAAACCGCGGCCTCGCCAATCTCCGCCTCCGGTGTCGGCTCCGCTTTGTCTGGCCCCGGCCTAGACCTTCTGCCTTTACGGGTTATGATGTCGATATATATTTTTTCGTATTCCGCCACGCATTTTTCAATGGTAAATCTGTTTTCCACCTTCTCCCTGCCCGCCAGACGGATCGACTCCCATCTTTCCGACCCTATCATAAAAACCGCTTCGCTAACGGCGGCCACGACGGCCCGCCTGTCGGTCTTAGGAGCTAGAAAACCGTCCACACCGCGCGTTACTATCTCCGAAGGGCCGTCTGTTTCGGAAACGACGGGCACGCATCCAGAGGCCATCGCTTCCACCACAACAAGGCCGAACGCTTCTTTTTTAGTAAAATGAAACAGGATATCAGCGCTCCGGTATATTTCCGCCATGTTCTCCTGGACGCCCATATATTTAATTCGATCAGTCGAAGCAAACGTCTGGTTAAATCCGGCGAGCCAAAGCTCGACCCTGGGATCTAAAGCCAGAATATCATCAGCGAGATCGTCTAGATGAATGATCGATTTCCCCCGGTAGCCCACTTGAAGGATGACTATTTTCCCTTCATTAGTGGCTCGCTCCTCCGCGAATGGATATTCGTCTACGTCTATTCCGTTGTGGACGACTCTTGCCCTTTTCTGATCCGGCTGGTTTTTCTTTACGGTCTCGGAGACGCATATGGAAAGATCGATATAATCAAAAATCAGCCCGCTCTCGAAAACATGCATAAGCTCGATTAGCGCCGGAACACCGGCGGCCTTGGCCGCCTCGCATACAACAGGCGCAAAACCACCGTAATACTGCACAATATCCGCGTCACGGAAAAGCTCCACAAGCTTATCGAACCTGTTGTCCAAACCGGTATATACATACGATATTGGGGCGTAGACGGCTTTTTGGAAGTCTTTTTCTCTCGTGGCCACGAAGACCGGCTCTACCAGGTCCCGGCTAAGGAACTTGTAAAAGTAGGAGTCCATCCTCGCTACTCCCCCGACCATAGGGACATCCCATGTAAGGCAATGAACAAGTTTTAGAGGTTTGTCTTCTCCGGCCATACGCAAGAACACCTAAAAAAATTAAATGAGGGGTTTCAACCTGATATCGAAGTCTTAAAACTCCTCATTGAATCAATCTCAACAGCGCCTTAAGTTATGGAGAGATTACAACCTGATATCGAAGTTAGAGAACTCTCCCGTGGCTTTTTTCCAGGCCACTTCAACGTCCGTGACCTGGGCGTGTTCGGGGCCTTTCCAGAGCCAGGTTACAAGCTTGTCCACTTTGCCGCGATCCCCCTCGCAGACGATTTCCACGCGCCCGTCCCTCAAGTTTCTGCCCCATCCCGCAATACCGCCGATCCGGTCCGCTTCGCTCACAACGCTCGCCCGGTAAAAAACTCCCTGGACTACGCCGGATACGAAAATATGGGCCCTTGATTTTTCCATCGCCCCAGTATTATGAAACAAGCATGCCAGCCATTACCGACTTTATGAGCCCATCGCCAACCGTTGTATCGGTTTCTTTACGATATCAAGAAGCCGTATAAGCGGTTCGCCGAACCTGGAATAATAGACTTTATATATAAGCGCTTTTTTTAAAGAGCGCGTCTTATACACGTTGTAGGCGAAGCTCCGGTAGCACTCCAGTATCTCCCGCCTGCTAAACAGCGGCATGTTAAGAGGCGTGTCGGTTCTTGAGATGAAATCATCGTTGAGAAAATCGGGCGAGAGAAAACCTTCTTTTATGGAGATATCGAACAACGCCGTGCCAGGGTACGGGTTGAAGATATAGCAGACCAGGCTGTCGGGGTTTAGCTCACGATTGAGAAGTATGGTCTCCTCATGCATCTTGCGCGTCTCGTAGGGAAAGCCGACGATGTTATACGACTTTGTTTTGAGTCCTGCTTTCTTGGCGTCGGCGAACGCCTGGATGATTTTTTTGTTGGTCATTTTACGGTTCAGCGATTTGCGTCTCAGCTCCTGGCTACCCGACTCCACTCCCATAGCCACCCGTGTGCATCCCGCGTCGATCAGGTTTTTAAACGTCTCGTAATTAGCGCTCTCCACGCGGGTGGTCACCTCGAACGGAAGGTCAACTTCATGTTTGTACGCCTCGCAGAACTCCTTGACGAATTTCCGATCGATAGTAAAAACGTCGTCAGCGAAAAAAATTGATTTTATTTTGTAGCGGGACACAATTTCCTTAATCTCCGCGATGCCGTTCTCGACGCTTCTGAAACGGACATATTTCCCTTCCTGCAGGCCGCCCATGGCAGGAGAGCCGCAGTAGTTGCACTTGTAGGGGCATCCCCGCGACATCATGACGGTGGCCCGGTCATAGTCCGACGCTACTACCTGCTGATAGTTGAACATCTCCCGGTCGCCGAACGGTATGGCGTCGAGATCATGCGTGAACTGGCTCTGGGGGTTTTGTTTTATGGAGCCGTCTTTAGCTTTGACCCAGAGACCGGCGATACCGGAATAATCCTCCTTTTTATGTAGAGCCGTTACCATATCCAGCAACGGCTTCTCACCCTCTCCAACGCATATGGCGTCGAGACCGTCTGTGTCTTTCAGGAATTCAGGGTATAACGAGGCGTGAGTTCCGCCAGCGATCTGCAAAATACCCTTATCCTTCATCTGTTTAATCAGTTTGGCCGTATACCTGGCCTGGGAGGAGTCTGAGGTGTAGGCGAGGATATCCGGCCCGAACATTTCGACATGAGCTGAAAAACCGTCAGGATCCCACTTGTCGAACATGTAATGGAGCCCGGTCGCATGACCGGCGTTTTTCAGGACGGAAGATAGGACTCCAAGCCCGAAATGATAACTGCGCGCTCCGCCTTTGACATCGATATCCGTGTAAACGAATAAAATTTTCATTTAATTAACGATTCGAATCCTGTTTTGAAATAACTCAGATATGGACTAGTTTGAGACGCTGGCCGGGATTTGTCAACTGCGGTAAACAAGCGGCGCCATCATTCTTTATGTTGATTTCCAACCCGATAAGTTAAACTTGTCAGACATTAACACTGGCGTATGGAATATATAAAGTGAGCGAAAAAGATAACAGGATAGATATTCAGATACAACGCGAATCGGACAAGCAGGGGAAGTCCAGTCTTAAAAAGTATCAGGATATGGTTGTCGGGAATCGTTCTTTCTGGTTTCTGTTCAAATTCGAGATGATCGCCCTCCTTTTCTCACGGGCGCCAGGGGCTCTTGGAATGTTTCTGCGCGGAGTTTTCTACCCCATGATTCTTCGAAAAGTCGGCCGGGGAGTGGTATTCGGCGCGGATGTCTGGTTCCGCCATCCATCCAAGATAAGCATAGGCGACGGAGCCATCATAGACGACGGAGCTTTAATAGACGCCAAAGGCTCTGATAACCGTGGCGTGTATATAGGAAACAAATGCTACATCGGGCGAGGGACTGTGCTGAGCTGTAAAAACGGAGATATTTACCTTGAAGACTATGTAAATCTGTCAACCTAGTGCAACATATCCTCGAATTCCAAAATCAGAATCGGAGAGAAGACTCTGCTGGGCCCTTATGTCGCGGTTTTCGCCACATCGCACAACTTTGATGATTTAAGCGCGCCCATTCTCGAACAAGGCTGGACAGGCAAAGGGGTCGCAATAGGAAAAAACTGTTGGCTGGGGGCGAGAGTGTCTGTCCTGGACGGGGTTACCATCGGTTCGGATTCGGTAGTGGGAGCGGGAGCGGTCGTAACGAAAGATCTGCCGCC
>DRJW01000098.1 GCA_011052055.1 Nitrospirota bacterium | reverse complement strand
TCTTGTTGCGCCCGAACAGATTAATGAAAGCCGTTATAACATTTTCTTTGCCGCCGCCCGCCCGCGCGCGGACTCCTCTTATTATTTCCGTCCCTATGGTGGAGGCGACAAAAACGCAGATAGTAAAGCTGACAAGAGGCAAAAAATCATGTATTCCGGCAAACCAGATCGTGGCGGCTCCGGTCAAAGTGATAGCCAAAGGAGTCAGGAAATTTTTTCGCGTGTTGACCCAGCTTGCTTTTCGCCATGCGATCAACGGGCATATCCCGGTGAGCAGGAGTAAAAGCAGGCCTATGGGAACCATCACCTCGTTAAAAAAGGGCGCTCCGACCGTGATCTTCTGGCCACGAACCAATTCTGAGATCATGGGAAAAGTCGTGCCCCACAATACGGCGAAAGCCGCGCCCAGCAGGATCAGGTTGTTGAACATAAACGACGCCTCCCTCGACAGCACAGAATCGAGCTCGTTCTTGCTTTTAAGCAAGGGCAGGCGCGTGATTATCAGGTAAGCGGAAAAAACCATGACAGACAGCAAGAAAAAGCCGAAGTATGTTCCCACCGTCGACGCGCCGAACGAATGGACAGAGGAGATAAGCCCCGATCTGGTTATAAATGTTCCGAACATCGTAAGGATGAAAGTTATGGCGACAAGGATAACGTTCCAGACCTTGAGCATATCTTTTTTTTCCTGAATCATCACCGAATGCAAAAAGGCGGTGCCGGTGAGCCAGGGAAGAAAAGAGGCGTTCTCCACCGGATCCCACGCCCAGTAGCCGCCCCAGCCAAGCTCCACATAGGCCCAGTTGGCGCCCAGCAGGTTACCGAACCCTAAAAACATCCAGGCGAAAATCGTCCAGCGCCGGGTTGTGCGAATCCATATATCGCCCAGGTTGCGTGATATGAGGGCCGCCATCGCAAAAGCGTAGGGTATGGTGAACGCCACGAAACCTACGTATAGGGAAGGTGGATGGAAAATCATGCCAGGGTTCTGGAGCATCGGGTTGAGCCCGTGCCCGTCCGGTGGAATAAAAGGCATCCTCTCGAATACCGGCGCGGAGAAGACAATAATAAAACTGAAAAGGGTCAGCGTAGTCGAGAGAATCGAGACCACATAAGGCATCAGTTTCCGGTTAACGTTTCTGTTTTGCCATATGACTATGGAGGAAAACAGGCCCAGCATCCACGCCCATAGCAGAAGAGAGCCTTTCTGACCGGCCCAGAAAGCGGAAAGGGCGTAGAACCTGCCAAGCTCGGCGTTGGTGTAGTCATAAACGTACTCAAGGCTGAAATCGCCTATATAGAGCGCCCGCATAAGGACGAGAGAAGCTATGGAGTGCAGACAAAACGCGGCCAACAGCGCGTATTCGGAGCTTTTAACCATTTGCCGGGAGCCGGTTTTCCCGCCAAGCGCGGAGACCACGGCTGAGTATATGGAAACCACAAGAGCGAGGATTAGAGCGTATTCACCTATCTCGTTCATAATTTTATCTTCTATTCAGAAAAAAATCCTCTTTACCGCTATGAGAATGGCAGTAGGTATAAGGAGGGGTGTCTATATCGATTCTTTTGCCTCTTTTGCGGCTTCGTATTTGGACGGACAGCTTGTAAGAAGCTTGCTGGCGACAAACCTGCCGTCCTGATCCACACTCCCTTCCACCACGACATCGATGTTATCCTGAAACATATCAGGGGTCACGCCTTTCCACAAGACAACCATCGATTTTTGGGAATCGTCGGTGATAGCGAAATCCAGCTTGAGGTTTTCCGTGTCCTTTTTAATGGAGCCAGGCACGACTTTTCCCTCCAGCCGAAGCCCGGCTTTCTTCGCTCCGGGGCTCATGGAAAGGACTTCGGAGACTGTGTAGTAATATGTGCCGCTGGCCTTTACTCCAGAGTAGATTAACAATCCGATGGCCAAAACCAGCAGAGAAGCGCCGACAAAAAACTTCTTCTGCGCTTTATTCATGCTTTTCGACATCAGATACCTCTTACAAGTTTATCCACACTGACCTTCCATTCTAGCGTTTCAAGCTTGATACGTTCAACAACTAACTTGACACGATTAATTACGGTCAGGCAAAAGGCTTGTTTTCTCAATGTTTACTGATCCGCTTTCTATGTAAGCCCTGGTAATATCGCCCCGGCGCTCGTCTCCCGCTTCATAAAATCTCATTTGAAACCGCGCTCTTTCGATTCGGCCTTTAAGAGAGGAAAGGAGCGAAAAGCTTAACTTGCGAGCCTCTCCAGCCTGCAACTGAGTATTTTTTTAAAAGTTTGTGGGGCATTAGGCCCGCAAATTGCGTCAAGGAAATATTTTTCACCGACGCCATAAAGGCATTCGCCAAATTGGGCTCCTGCCGATTACTTCAACCTTATTTCCTCGTAAAATATTCTGTATCTGACAGGCTCGGTGTTTTCATAACCGATCCGCAATCTCCTGTTTTCATGCAGTAGCCCATACTTTACTTCGGCTGTCAGCAAAGCTGGCGGTGGGTTGCGGGCCATTGAAAACTCGAACTCGTATGTTCGCGTTTCGTTGAATTTGATCCTCGTATCCCAAAGATCGACGATAAAAGGACGCCAGAGGATAACCCGCTCAAGAAACTGAATCTTCTCGTCGATAAGTTTATTCTCATTATCGAAAAGCCTGAAAGCCACTTCAAGATGTCTGTCCGGCGTTCCGGTGGGTAGCCGGTGCTCCGTTCCCGTGTTGGTCAGGGCGATCCGGTATCTTTTTCCCGCTCCCGTCCCTGCGCTTGGCTCATTAAGTTTTATCTTCAAAGCCGCCTTTACAAAGTCTTTATCGTGGCCTCCCCGCCACAAATGCCTATGGCCGGCGCGGTCTTCCCCACCCGCCACCATTGGCCGTGTGACCTTTGGCATATGACATTTCACGCAATCGATCTTTAACCCTGTCTCCTCTATCTCCGCGAAATTTCCGCAGGGGGGAAGTTTCAGGAACACATCCCACCTATCCCCCATAATCCAGTGGCAACGCCTGCAGATGCCGCTACCATCGGTGAAACGCTTATCTTTACGAACCGGGTGCGCTTTTGTCTGGACATTTTTAGGGCCTACGATTTGTCCATCTTTGACATGGCAGACCGCGCATGTCACACCCTCGTTTTTCAGCGCCGGGTCGAAATTCGGGTTTGGCGCCAGTATGGGGTCGAGTTTTTCATGGTCATAAAACCCCAGTACCAGGTTTTCCTGCTGGTTTTCCAGCGGTGTATGGCAATTCAGGCAGACTTGCATGGAGCCGTCGAACTTGAGATCCACGCGGAAATAGGGGTCTTTCCAGGCATGGGCGTGGATGGTCGTCTTCCATTCGCTGGCGATATCCGTATGGCACAGTCCGCATTCTTCGGCGCTTACCGATTCCAGTCCATCGGGAACTGTCACAGCCTGCGGCCTTTCGAACGCTTTTGACACTTCAAAAAAAGTGAGCTTTCGCGTGAATCTGCTTACCATGAAGAGTATGAACAGCAGGGCCAGCGCCAAAATGATAATTTTCTTGCTCATTATTTACCAAGACCGCAAACCGGGACGTTGGCTACTTCCCGAATTGTGAACAGGAAAAATATTGAAGGATTTTTTAAACAGATCAACCGCCAAGCCTGCTCTTGAGCCTGAACAGTTTTAAAGCGTTCCCGCCCATAATCAGCTTTCGGTCTTTGGCCGGAATTTTAAGAAGCCTCAAGGCTTTCGTCTGCTCTTTTAAAACGAAAGTCCTGTAGCCGGTTTTGTCGTTTATGGCGGTGTCGGTGCCGTACAAAATCCGTTCGGCTCCGTAAACTTCTATCGTTCTTTTGAATATTTTCGCAAGGGGCATGATTTCCGGCAGGTATTCGCGCCAGTTGTTGGTTCCGGAAGTGTCGATATAAATATTTTCAGCGTGGAATCCCAAAAGCAGAATCTCACGGAAGAAACCGGCGCCGAAATGGGCGATGATAAAATCTGTTCCGGGAAAAGTTTTTGACGGAAGCTGTAGATCAAGCGGGTTGGTGTACCTGTAATCCACATGGGGCGCGTGGGTTATCCCGAAATGGATGAGAATCGGGATACCAAGCTCGCCCGCAGTTT
>DRJW01000097.1 GCA_011052055.1 Nitrospirota bacterium | reverse complement strand
AGGTTCGATCCGGTTAAAGAAGAATTTACAGAGTTCATTATGCATACTCCGAATTCACAGCCCTACGATCTTGCGTCGGACTCTAAAGGCCTGATCTGGTTTGTCGAAAAAAACAAGGGTGTGCTGGGATACCTGGACGTAAAAAAGAAAAAGAACGTGGAGATTGAAATCGGGTCTGGCGCTAACTTGATGGGTATTACAATCGACAACGCCGACAAAATCTGGGTAGGCGATGTGGCTCACAACCTTATCATACGATACGACCCGGACACAAAGAAGATAAGGAGATTCCCGATTTCCGTGCCGGTATCGCAACCGGGGCAGATGCGGTTCGACAAAAACGGCGTTTTATGGATATGCAATCTTCATAGCCAGCAACTCGGTGTGCTCATGCCGGAGCCTGATGTGTATAGCGTGGTGGATTTGCCTGGCTGGAACGCCGTCCCCCAGGCGCTTGCCATAGCGGACAACGGCGATGTCTGGATTGTTGACAGCATGACGAATCAGATCGGTTTTTTTGATCAGACGGGACTGGCCTGGAGTCTTTTCAGCATCCCCACCCCCAACTCGCAACCAATGGGCATTGCCATAGACTCTAAAGGCGCCATCTGGTTCACGCAAAGCGACCGCAAGGCAAACAAGATAGCGCGGCTTTTGCCATCGACGATTGTCAAACCCGAATCCTCCTCTCCCGCCGGGGAAAAGAGCGGTGGCATGGTCAATAAACTAAAAGGAAAGTCATCCATCTCCGATGAGACAACATTTTACATTTTAGGCATTGTCGTTTTAGCGGTTTTTTTCACAGGCGTTTTTCTGTTTATACGGCTCCGCTCAAAGTCGTGACAATGCGAGTATTCGCCTGCTCACTATTTTCCGCCGGTGTTTTCGTCCTATCATTTGCCTCTTTATTATCGGCTTCTGACGACTTATTCACCGAATATCCATTAGCAAGAAAAGACGCATATCCTACTGCGGTTACCGCAGGGCAGGATGGCTCTATATGGTTTCTGGAGTTTACCGCAAACAAGCTGGCCCGGTTCGATCCGGAATCTGGTGAGCTCAATGAATACCCCATCCCCTCAAGCAAGAGCGATTCCTCGGAGATAACCATAGACAGAAAAGGAGTAGTCTGGTTTAGCGAACAAGATACAAACGCCATAGGCATGTACGACCCTTCAACCGGAAAGTTCGCCGAGTATATCCTGCCCACAAGAAAGACAAGGCCTGTTTCCATACTCGCCGCCAAAGACGGAAAGATATGGACTCTCGGCTGGAACAGCGACTTGCTTGTAAGCTTTGAGCCGAAGTCGGGCAAGTTCAAGGAATACACGATTCCTTGGGCCAACAGCAATTCTTATGACTTGGCCGAAGACGCGGATGGAAAGCTCTGGTTTGTTCAACGCGCTAACAACAGTCTGTCAATGTTCGACCCAGACGTGGGAAAATTCAGAAGGTGGAGAATATCAAAACAAAATCAGTCTCCCCTGGGCACGGTAGTTGATTCAAAAGGATACGTATGGTACATACGCATGATAGACAACCAGCTTGTGCGGTTTAATCCAAAAACGGAAAGCTCGACGCCATACATGCTTCCTAAAAACAAAGGCACCCAGCAAATAAAGCTCGGCCCCAATGATGACATATGGCTTGTCCAGAGCACAGACAACAGGCTGGTGAGGTTCAACCAGGAAACAGGTCTTACTCAGAAATTCAACATACCGGGCGGTAAGGGGAAACCTAACTCACTGGCTATCGATAGAAAATCGCAAGTATGGTTCACCGAATCCTTTCCGGCAAAGCTGGGAATGCTCGACAGCAAACTGGCCGGAGAATTGAAAAGCTCCCTCAAAGCTACGTTCAAGCCTGAGGATCTGTTCAAAAAATAGCCGGGCGTAGTCTTTATGTCTTGGCGAAATGACGCAATAGATAGAAGGCGAGTGAGCGTTGTGACACAAACAAATCAGCTGTCTTTTACTCATTTTATCATTCTTGCGCTCTTTTTCGTGTCTGGCGCTGTCGGCCTGGCGTATGAAATAGTCTGGGTCAGGCAACTGTCTTTATTTCTGGGCGTGAGCATTTACGCGGTAAGCGCCGTCCTGGTGGCTTTTATGGGAGGGCTTGGCGTGGGCGCGGAGCTTTTCGGAAGGCTCCTCGACCGGGGTTTTTCGCCTGTGCGTCTGTATAGCGTTCTGGAAATCAGTCTGGCGGTTTACGTATTGCTGTTTCCAGTTATCCTCGATATTCTCAAGGCGGTGAGCGTTTTAGCTCATGGGGGACAGGAGGGAATTTCTTTATACATCATCTTCCTCCGGTTTGCTCTTGCCGTTTTAGCGTTGTTGATTCCAACCGTCCTGATGGGCGGGACGCTCCCTGCGCTGGTTAAATACTTTTCAACGATAACAGATAAAAGCCACGGATCTTTGGCGGGATCCCTGTACGCCGTGAATACGATTGGAGCGATGACAGGTTGTATCGCCGCAGGGTTTGCGATGATAGAGATTTTCGGTCTTACAGGCTCGCTAAGGATAGGAGCGTCGCTTAACCTGTTTTGCGGAGCGGCCGCATGGCTTATCGCCGGTGAAACAGTATGGAAAACAGATAGGCCGGACGACAAAACCAGACAACAGAAAAGGAAAAAGCAAAGCCCCCGGCAAGAGTCTCTTCCGCTGGTCTTTTACGCAATCACAGGGTTTTGCGCTTTAGCGCTAGAGCTTTTGTGGACCAGAACATTGTCTTTATTATTAAACAACACAACATACGCCTTTACTCTTGTTCTGGCCGTTTTTCTTTTTGGAATAGCCGCCGGAAGCGCCATCGTTTCCAGAGCCAGGATAAATTCCCAGGAGAAGAATCTTTATTTGTTCGCAAGCGCGATGATAGGCATAGGCGTGATGGCTTTATTGTCCCTGGTGGGCATGGCGCTCAACCAGTCTATGGTCGGGATATTTTCAGCTGTCCTGGGCGCGAGCGGCTGGGTCTCCGACTCCTTCCCAGGAGGCGCGCCGATGGTGTCGGCGATTTTGTTTTCGCTGATAATCGTCACTCCCTGCACGCTTATTATGGGCGCCTGCTTTCCTCTTGCCATAGGGACGGGCGCGCCTGGAAAAGAGCGAGTCGCAGGGCGGGTCGGCAGGTATTACGCGGTCAACACAATCGGTAGCGTCGCAGGCTCGCTGGCGGCGGGCTACTTTCTTATTCCAATGATCGGCGTCCAAAAAAGTATAGTGGCGATCTCGGCGGTGGCTATGCTGGGCGGACTCACGCTGATGTTCATTAAAGCTCCCAAGCGCTGGTTCTGGACAGCCGTGACGACTTTTATATTAGCTGTCGGGCCTACAGCGTTTATCATTTACAGCCCCGATATCGCCTACAGGCTAAGCTCGCAAAAACTGGACGCAGGTAGCGAGGTCGAGTTTTACGAAGAGGGGCCAGCAGCCACGGTTCTGGTGTCGGCGCAATACACTGACCTTAGCGTTGGGAGAAAACCGATTAAAAGGATATGGATAAACGGCGATCCGATAGCCGGAGCCTTCCGGGAGGCTTTGCAACTTGAAAAACTACAAGCCCACATCCCTCTTTTGTTACACCCCGATCCTGAAAACGCGCTTGTCATCTGTTTTGGAACCGGCTCCACCGTGGGCGCCGCTCTGACCCACGGGCTCAAGGAGGTGACCGCCCTCGACATTTCCCGCGAAGTGTTTCACGCCGCGCCGTTTTTCAAAGATGGCAACCTTGATGTGGCGAACTCTGCGCGGGTCAAGATGGTAGAGGAAGATGGAAGGAATTTTCTGCTCACCACCCGCAGAAAGTTCGACTTTATAACGGCAGAGCCCCCGCCCCCCTCCAACGCGGGAATAGTCTCTTTATATACAAAAGAGTTTTACGAGTTATGCAAAATAAGGCTTGCTGAAAACGGCATGGTTTCCCAATGGATACCTATCCATCATATGTCGCTTGATGATATTAAATCTCTCGTGGCCGCGTTTGTCGATGTTTTTCCCAACAGCGCCATGTGGTACACAAAATGGGACATTATAATGATAGGATCCAATAAGAAAATTGTGATTGACTCCAACAGTATCGCTGAAAAAATGAACTCGCCGCAGGTAAAGGCAAGCCTGGCCGAAATAGGCGTGTATAATGTGGACAACCTCCTTTCCAAATATATGATGGGCCCCGAAGGTCTGCGGCGTTTTATCGGCGGCGCGGCCCCGGTTACAGACGACCTGCCCACAGTGGAGTTTACGGCTCCACGTGTCCAATCCAGAGGCGTTATTATAAAAGGTGAAAATCTTTCGGCGATCTTAAAGAACAGGGAATTCCCTGAAGTGGTTTTTGGCTCTGGCGAAGAAATGAAGAAGTTTAAAAAATATTTTGTGTCCCAGAATTATTTTTACCTCGGTCAGGTGGATAGAAACAACAACAACATGGCCAGGGCGGCCGGTCATTATGACGCGGCGTTGAGAGTCGAGCAAGACAACAACGACGCCAGATACGCGTACCTTTCTTTGAACCTGGTCACACTTTACGCCGCGCTCGATCACAAAAGGAGCGGCCTGGGTCTTTCCATGCTCAAGGAGACGGAAAAACTCGATAAAGAAAGGCTGTTTTCGCCCCAGTTAAAATATCTCAAAGGGATGTTTCTCGTTCAAGCTGGAAAGGAGGTGGAGGGGGCGCGGAAGCTCGAAGAAGCGATCCGGCTCGATAGCGATTATTTCATGGCGATCGTGAATCTTGCGGGGCTATACAATACAAAGCTGAACCGGCCCAAAAAAGCCAGGGAGCTTTACGCGCAGGCGATAAAGACAAAGTCGTCGAAGACTGAAAAGCGGTTGGTTCGTAAGGCTATGGAGAAGCTTCCCGCCGTAGAGTCGATGGCTATATTTAACCAATAATAATTATAGTGAGGTGAGCGATGAGATACTGGATTCTTGTTTTGGTTCTTTTAATTACATCCGTTTCCGGAGCCTCTGCTTTCGAATTTAAATGGCCCGGCGACAAGGGCAAAGCCGCAGAGGCCAAGAAGGCTGAAAATATTTACAGAGAGGCGAGGGCGGCGTATGGATCGGCGGATTACGCCAACACGATTAAACTGTCTTCAGAAGCGATTAAACTAAACCCGGAACTGGCCAAAGCCTACGGGCTACGCGGCAAAGCCAGCAAGGATATGGGGGATGTGGATGGCGCCATCAAAGACCTCGATCATGCGATAAAGCTCGACCCGAAGCTTGGTGAGGCTTATTATACTCGCGCCCAGACGCACGAAATCATGGGTGACATGAAACAAGCTGGCGCCGATTACAAAAAAGGCTGTTCGGCTGGTTTTCGCGACGCATGCGAGTGAAACTTGTTTCGTTTAACCGTAATGTGGAGGCTGTTATGATCTACGCGCTTAAAAGTATGGTTTTGACGATGCTGATTACTTTTTCGTTTTCAGCTGTGGCGGTGGCGGGAGGGGACGCGGCCAGTGGAGAAAAGCTGTTTAACAGCAAGGCGTTTAAGTGCAAGGCTTGCCATAGACTGACCGGCAAGAAAAAAGTCGGCCCTGGTTTAAAAGGAATTATGTCCAGACGAAGTGAAGGCTGGCTGACCCAATGGCTAAGTGATCCCAAGAGGACCTGGGACGAAAATAGCGCTGAAACCCAGGAGATGAGGAAGTGGAAAAAGGGGAGGGATAAAGCTAAAAAGACAAACATGAAAATGAAAAAGAACCCTTCTGGTCAGGAGGTCATGGATATCATCGCGTTTCTGAAAAAGAACGACGAAAGTTGAGCCGTCTATTGCGGTAACATCAGCTCTTGTCTGGCGTATATATCTGACGCTTCACTCCAGCCGGGGGCTTTTCCAAGCCGGGGGCTTTTTCAAGCCGGAGGCTTTTCCCAACCTCAGGCTCTTTGTATGTACTGGTCTGCTCTGAGTTGGGGGTATCAGGATCGATGGATCGATTCGGAGAATGAAATAGCGCTTGGCGCCGACCTTGTGACTTT
>DRJW01000096.1 GCA_011052055.1 Nitrospirota bacterium | reverse complement strand
ACTTGAAAACCTGGCCTGCGTATGATGTTAAATAGAGGCTGGATACAAGGATGAAAAAAACCGCCAGCAGTAGAAGTTTCATGGTCGTTAGAATATGATTTTAGATACATTACAGCATAAGGGGTGAATTTGCTCAAACTTGTTTTGAAACGCAAGTAGCTTTTACCACACAAATAGACATCACGACAGGAGCGTACATGAAAACGTTAGGCTTAATCGGCGGTATGAGTTGGGAATCAACCGTTATCTATTACCAGCACATGAACCGTATGGTGAGGAGTCAGTTGGGTGGATTGCATTCCGCCCGGCTATTGTTATGGTCATTTGATTTCCAGGAAATTGAGAAAGATCAGGCGTCTGGCGATTGGGAGGCGGCTAGCGGTAAAATGTGTGACGCGGCAAAACGGCTCAAAGCCGCTGGCGCAGACGCTATTGTTATTTGCACCAATACTATGCACAAAATGGCCGATCAAGTAGAAGCCGCCTCTGGTTTGCCGCTCATTCATATTGCCGATACCACAGCAAAAGCTATTAAGCGAAAAGGGTTGTCGAAGGTAGGTCTGCTGGCTACCCGCTATACGATGGAGGAAGACTTCTATAAAGGCCGCCTGATTGAGAAACATGGGCTTGAGGTGGTTATACCAAATGAAGAAAACCGCGCCATAGTTCATGACATCATTTATAACGAGCTTTGCCAGGGGATTATCAAGAATAGCTCAAAGGAAAACTATAAAATCGTTATACAATCCCTTATCAATCAGGGAGCGGAAGGTATTGTGCTTGGTTGCACTGAAATAGGTTTGTTGATAAAACAGCAGGATGTAGCGGCGCCAGTATTTGATACCACACTCATTCATGCTCAAGAGGCAATAGCGTTTTCTCTGGGATAGCCCCCATTAAAATTACATCTTTTGAGGAAATGGTGCGCCCGACAGGATTCGAACCTGTGACCTCTTGAACCGCAATCAAACGCTCTATCCAGCTGAGCTACGGGCGCCTTTTGAAAAAAGGAGTTTACCATACTCTTTTTAATGGTTGGAGAAAACCAGCGAACTTGATTTCCAGAATATTAAAATCTATATTTCTCGATCTTTCCAACTCCACCACTTCCACCACTTCAAAAGTTTTGGGTGTTGTCATTTGTTCAAAAGCGCCGCGAAGCTAACATACGATCATGTAAAACCCGCATGACCTCCATGCCATAATTTGTTTCGCGGTAATAAATGACATGGCGAATAACGGGATATTTTCGGTATCCAGCGCGGATATTTTCGCAAGCTGTTCCGGCCTTCGGGCTTTCGGCCAAAAATCCGAATGTCTCTGTCAAATCGTCAATATATCGCTCTGTTTGTTGCGCTCCCCATTGTGCTAATGAGTAGAGCCAAACGGCCTCCATATCGTCCCGTGCTTTTGGCGAAAGTCGATATTCAATACCCGTGTTTGGCATGTTTTTTAATCATTTCTTTTTTGAATAAATCACCATCAAAAGGCTCTGATACACCGCTTTGCTCGCCCTCAATAAGGGCGGCGCGAATAGCTTCAATATCAGCTTTTCCGGCCTGGTCACGTCGTATCAGATCGCGAATATATTCACTGTCATTAGTAAATTCACCAGCCGCAATTTGCGCCTTGATCCAGTTATCCTGTTGCTCGGTAACCGTGATTGTCTTTCGCGTTGTGCTCATGAGCGCTCTCCAGTAGTGCATAAAAATTCATACTATTGATGTAATATAGCATATGCGCTCATGTTATCAAAATAAATTCCTATTTCCTGTCATTACCATCACTCCCAAAAAATTCCGCATTAAAACCGCGCAACAAAAATGAGACTGAATGAGATTGAATTGTATTTTGGCGCGCCCGACAGGATTCGAACCTGTGACCTCTTGAACCGCAATCAAACGCTCTATCCAGCTGAGCTACGGGCGCCTTTTGAAAAAAGGAAGTTTACCATAATCTTTTTAACGGTTGGAGAAAACCGGCGAATTAGCCATGCTTGTCGATCACGGGATGATAGAATCGACATGTATTTACTATTTTTCACGGGAGATGGATCAAGTTGGACGATGTTACGCTTGCCAGGGCCATACATGTTATCGGTGTAGTTTTCTGGATCGGCGGTGTGGCGATGGTTACCACGGTTTTGCTTCCTGCGGTTCGACGTTTGAAATCGGCGCAAGAGCGGATAAAATTTTTTGAGGAGGTGGAGGGGCGTTTCGCGTGGCAGGCCAGGTTCACAACCTTGATTACAGGCCTGTCCGGGCTTTACATGCTCTACTCTATGGACGCCTGGAGCTATTACAGGTCATCGGAGTACTGGTGGGTGAGCGCTATGACGGCGCTATGGGGGCTGTTCACCCTGATGCTATTCGTGATCGAGCCGTTGTTTCTGCGCAAATGGTTTACGAGAAGGGCAAAGTCCGACCCGGAGGGAACTTTCACGATTATCCAGTTCATGCATATATTCCTTTTAATTTTAAGTCTGATCGTGATTTTTGGCGCGGTCACCGGAGCTCATGGCGCTCTGTTTTTCGACAATTAAGAAAACAAATATTAAGGTTCCAGATGAACACATTTCTGACGATAATCGGCGTTGTGATGATATTGGAAGGCATCCCCTATTTCACGGCGCCAGAGCAGGTAAAAGGGGTCGCAGGCAAGATAATAGAAGCGGAAAACAAGTATCTTCGCATAATCGGTTTTACGCTGATGCTGGGCGGCCTCGTGACCGTCGCTATCACGCGCCCATGGTGATCCTGGTTTTCGGGCTCACTGCTTTTGTTTTCCTTATCGGCGTGCTTGCGACAGAGCTTATCCTTTATGGTTTCCGGTGGTACGAGATATCCAACCGCTCAAATTTCCCCGAAACAACCTGGCGTAACTTGCTAAAAGCAGAGAAGTACAAGCCTGCCAGGGTTTTTATCAAAGAAAGTTTTTGGGCCGTCATTTATATCTTCAGTTATATACCCTGGCTTATCCGTTCTATCGCGCGAAAGAAGAGAGCGGAATTCGAGCCGGGGGAGCTTGTCAAAGGAAAGCCCCTCATCATCCTTATTCACGGTATTGCCGGAAAAAGCGATCATTTCTGGCTGATGCGCAGAAGATTCTCATCCAGGTCTGTCCCTAACGTACTTACGTTCGACTACGATTCCGATAATAGGTCACTTGCTGAAAATTGCGAGAGCCTGCGCGATTTTTTGCTGAGGATAAGAGCGAAGACAGGTATGAGCGAAGCCGTGCTCATAGGCCACAGCCTGGGAGGGTTGATCGCCCATGAATACACTCGTAAGTTCGGTGAATCGGGCGAGGTGAAAGCTGTTGTGGCGCTTGGCTCTCCGTTTCGGGGCACACGGCTGGCCGTCATGGCTTTGACCAGTAAAGCCAGGTCGCTGGCCCCGTCAAATCCTGTTTTCGCTGATATTATCTCTTCCAGGCTGAACACCAGCTTTCTCTCTGTCTACTCGCGTTACGACCAGTTCATAATACCGTACACCAATTCCGACCATCCGGGCGCGGATGAAAACCGGGAGATAGAGCTTTGCGGGCATACAGGGTTTTTCTTTAATAAAAAAGTATTCAAAATTATTTTCGAATGGATCGACGGACGTAAAGAAAATTCATCAGGCCCAGGGTAGCCCCTGCGGGAAAGCTCTCATATGCGCCCTTGATAACGCGCTCATGTTTTGAGACAATCTATCTGTCGCTAGCAGTAATATCCAGGAGGTTAACAGTTGTTCGGAATCGGGATGCCGGAGATGATCGTGATTCTGGTGATCGCGCTGATCGTTATCGGCCCGTCCAAACTACCGGAAATTGCCCGCTCTATCGGTAAAGGCTACGGTGAATTCTCCAGATCCATGAGAAGCGTGCGCGAGGATTTCGAGGATATAACCTCGGATTTCGAAGAGGAGCGCCAGATATTGAAAAACCCGATTGATGAGATCGCCAAAAAGGCGAAAAACAGTCTCTTTGAAGACGAGCCTTCTTCTTCAAAAACAACCACATCAGACAAAGGCGCCACGCCTGCCGCCCCACCGGGCGACGACCGGGAAAACGCCTGATTTGAATTGCGGTTATTTTTCTGACTATCTGCGTCGGCTATGACCCCCGCCCCCCTTCATTACGGCTCTGCCGCCGGATTTGAAGACTTTGCGGTTTCGTGACATATAATAACTCGAAGTAGCTTAACAATTTCGCCAGTATAGTTATGGATCAGATCGTAATGACGCCGGAGATAATCACGGTCATAATTGTGCTTATAGGAGCCGTAGTCTTGTTTGTGACGGAGATTGTCCGGGTCGATGTGGTGGCGATCATAATGATGGTGATCCTGCCCCTGCTTGGCCTTGTGTCCCCGGAGGAGGCTTTTTCAGGTTTTTCATCTAACGCCGTAATTTCAATCATAGCGGTGATAATAATAGGCGCCGGGCTGGATCAGACTGGAATAATGAATAAAGTCGCCGACCCTATCACCCGTTTTGGCGCGGGAAGCTATCCACGGTTGATCGCCAGCATTAGCGGGACTGTGGCCATAATCTCAGGTTTCATGCAAAATATCGGCGCCGCCGCCCTTTTTCTGCCAGCCACCATGCGCGTCAGCAAGCAGTTGAACATACCATTGTCCCGGATCCTTATGCCGATGGGATATTGCGCGATCCTCGGCGGAACGGTGACGCTGGTCGGCTCCAGCCCTTTGATTCTTTTAAACGACCTTATGGCCAACTCCAACCTGGAGCCGTTCAGTCTTTTTTCAGTCACGCCCATCGGCCTTATGCTTATTGTATCGGGCATCGCCTATTTCACTATTTTCGGCACACTGGTTCTTCCTGTCCGAAAAGACTCGGT
>DRJW01000095.1 GCA_011052055.1 Nitrospirota bacterium | reverse complement strand
GGAGTTTTTTGATATCGAGTGGCAAAGCGTGGCCAGTCTGTCAAGATCGTCATCCGACCCGCGCCCCTCCACTATTACATGCAGGAGGTCTTCGATGACTTTTGTTCCAACCCTGCATGGAAAACATTTGGCGCAAGAAGAGGCCTGCAAACTTTTGGCGTATTCATAGGCCATCTCAACAATGTCGTAAGGCTCGCTGATAATAACAACCCCCCCCCATCCCATGAAGGCGGTCATTCGGCGCTCCTTGTCAAAGGTTTCAGGGAGCGTGACCGACGGGCAATCGCTCCAACTGTCCCCTGACTTCTCCCGGTTATCCACTAGGTTGTGTAACCAGGAGCTAAAAAGGAGTTTCATGAAATGTTTTCTCCCAATTGTGGCCAGTGGTTACTTATCTGACAAAATGTCACCCGATATTCGCTTAGGCTGACATTTATAAGAGGAGCAACCAAGACGGTTGTTTATAAACCAAATCCCGGCTGTAAATCAAGCCCTAAACGACCAGCGCCCCCGGATCGCCCGTCAATCTTCTTTTTTTATGGTTTCAAGCTCGTATCCGGCGAACTTTTTCAGGGACTCGATCCCCTCTCCTGTGGCGCAACTTATAAAACGCGGCGTCAAATCAAGCTTGTCCTGGAACTGATCCTCGATCTGTTTGATTACAGCTTTATCTGTGATGGTGTCGGATTTGTTTATGACGACGATTTGAGGCCTTTTGACGAGATCTGCGGAAAACCGCTCCAACTCTTTGTTTATTTTAAGATAATCAGTCACAAGATCGCGTCCTTGCTCGTAAACCGCCGGGTCGAGAAGATGAATCAGGAGCCTGGTGCGCTCCACATGACGTAAAAACTGATGCCCCAGGCCTTTCCCGTCCGCCGCGCCTTCGATAAGGCCCGGTATATCAGCTATATAAAAAGATTTATATTTAACCCATTCCACCGCGCCAAGGTTCGGGACGAGTGTCGTAAATGGATAATCGGCTATTTTAGGGCGGGCGTTCGACACCCTTGACACAAAAGTCGATTTACCTACGTTAGGGAACCCGACGACCCCGACATCCGCCATCAGTTTCAATTCCAGCGTAAGTTTCCGGGCTTGTCCCGGCTGGCCCTTGTTCGCCCGGCGCGGCGCCCTGTTGATCGATGATTTGAAATGGACGTTTCCCCATCCTCCGTTTCCTCCCCTGGCGGCGATGACCGATTTTTCGTCCTCGTCGAGATCGGCCAGCAGTTCGCCGGTATCCGCGTCAAGCACCAGTGTGCCAACAGGGGTTTTGAGAAGAACATCGGCGCCGCTTTTGCCGGTCTTGATCGCCTTGCCGCCCGGCTCCCCGTTCTGGGCTTCGTAAAGGCGCCTGTATTTGAAATCGAGCAGTGTCGTCAGGTTGTAGCCGGCCTCCACTATCACGTTACCGCCGTCACCCCCGTCACCCCCGTCCGGGCCGCCTTTGGGAACAAATTTCTCACGGCGGAACCCGGCGCGCCCGTCGCCGCCGTCGCCAGCTCTCACTTCAATATCAGCCTGGTCTATGAATACGCTCATCGCCTGTTTTTTCTAATAGTGCGCCGAAAAAGTCCCTCCCTGGCTTTTTAAGCTGGAAAATAAAAAACCCGCCACTCCTTGTAACCAGGAGAGCGGGGATATTCGCTGATCGGATGCGGCTAGCTTTTTATAATTTCGATATCGATAAACCGGCGCGGGCCTTTGCCTCTCTCATCGAAAACCACTTTACCTGCCGACTTGGCGAACAGGGTGTGGTCGTTCCCCATTCCGACGTTTTTGCCGGGGTAAAACCGGGTGCCGCGCTGGCGGACGAGTATGTTACCGGCGTTTACGATCTCACCGGCGAACCTTTTTACGCCGAGGCGCCGCCCGGCGGAGTCACGCCCGTTAGATGTGCTTCCCTGTCCTTTTTTATGAGCCATCAGTCACGCTCCGTACTACTTAATCGCTGTAATTTCAATGGTTGTAAGAGACTGGCGATGCCCCTGCTTTTTGCGGTAACCTTTTCTTTGCTTATGCTTCATTATAACAATTTTGGGGCCTTTGCCCTGAGTTATAATCTTCGCTGTCACCTTGCTCTCTTTGACCAGCGGGGTTCCGATATTTAAATCCTTCTCGTCGCCGGTCAAAAGAACCTGATCCAGCTCCACATCGTCGCCCTCTTTGCCCTCAAGCTTCTCCACGTCGATGATATCGCCCGTGGAAACCTTGTACTGCTTCCCACCGGTATGCACAACAGCAAACATCGTTAAACCACTCCTTGAAAAGAATTGGAGATTATCTCAAAGACGGCGCCTTTTTGCAAGAATTTTAGCGCATGGCGGCAAAAAGCGGACAACTTTTCTCCATCACGAGCCACTTGGCGCCCCGGATACCGATCCGGGGTCTAGCGAGATGCCGGATCGGTGTCCGGCATGACATGGTGTGACGCCAAGGCCTCGCTCCATCGTCCTGAGGGAACCGAAGAGCCTTGCCTTTTTCTTTTGAACACCACCTTGTTATGGGTGTGGCCCGGCCACTTCACTCCTTCGACAACCGCTCATAGGCTTTCTTGCCCCAGTCGTAACCACGGTCGGCGGAAAGCTTGTATAGTTTGAGCGCTTT
>DRJW01000094.1 GCA_011052055.1 Nitrospirota bacterium | reverse complement strand
GGCCACGATCGTGGCCACGGAGCCGAGCATATCGCCAAGAACGTGTATCGCGGCCCCTTGCATATTCAGGTTCTTCCGGTCGCCGCCATGCAGAAGTTTGAAAGATACTATGTTTACGATCAGCCCGACAATGGCGACTATGAGCATCATTCGGCCCATGATTTGAACGGGGCCGGTGAAGCGGTGTATCGCTTCAAAAATAATCCAGCCTACGAGGACGACCAGCGTAATGCCGTTGATGAACGCCGCAAGCACCTGGAATCTATGGTATCCGTATGAGCGTTTGCTGTCCGGGGGCCTGCGCGTAATGTAGAAAGCGAACCAGGCCAGGATTAAAGCGGCCACATCAGTAAACATATGACCGGCGTCCGCCAGGAGCGCCAGCGAACCGGATATGATACCCCCGGCAATTTCAACCACCATGAATCCGCCTGTCAGGATCATGGCCCAGAGCACACGTCTGGCGTTGATGTCGCTGTCGCTATCTTTATTATATGTATGTGGCATACGTTCGGTTACAACTATTTTTCACTCCAGGGAACCTCTAAATATACGCCTAGTGGAGGTTGAACCTCTCGTATCGTAGTGGAAGCTTTTTACCCTCCATCCACGCCGTATACTCGACCTGTATCTTTCCTTTTACCGATTTATATTTTGGACGGAACTCGATGTGGCTTACTTTGCCGCCTTCAAAAACGGCGCTTGTCACAAGCGGCCGGAACTTTTCTAAAGAATCGAACTTTATGACGCGCTTCCCCTCTGGAAAACGTATCCTCAGCTTTACAGCGAAACGCGCCATCGCCTTTATGGCTTCCGCGTCTATCATATTTTTTTTCACCTTATGGCTAAAACGCCTGCCGTCTATGACGAAATCAAAACGATACAATCGACTCCCCCATTCATCATCCGGCTTGGTTACGCTCGCCTCGATTATCACGTCCGCATACCCTTCGGGCGGTGGCGCCGAGTCTACCGCCACTTCTACGACATTATCCGCGTGGGCCATACCGGCTATCGAGACGAAGGCGGAAAATGACACAGACACAGAAATGAACGCAACTTTTATCAATACATTTACCGTTCGCATAATTCCATGATTTTTTCTTTACCAGTCTACCGTAGTTTACATTTTCCTGTTAATCGGGGGGGGCATATGCCGGGCATGCTTTGTAAACGTTTTTGGTCTTTATGTTACCATTGGATTTTATTGAAAAGATAGATGTAGAATTTAAATAGAAAATGAGCGAAGACAAACAACTCGTAGAGCCAAAGCTCCTTTCGATTCTTGAGGAGGCTATCGAGGAGGAAAGGATGTCCGCCGCAAGGTATCGCCACGGCTTTAAGCTGTCGGAGGATCCTGCGCTGAAAAAGATGTTCGAAAAACTGGAGGCCGATGAGATCGCGCACGAAAAAGTGTTAAAAGAGAGGTATTACGAAATAAAAAAACGGCTGGGCCTGAAAATTATTGGCGATTCCGATCAAGGCTCCGCGCCCGCAGGGGAATGACGCAACCGCTTACTATCATAGGGGTGGTCGGAGGCGCCGTGTGCGATAAAGCAGAAGGAGAGAGCGCAAGGGAAGTGGGTCGGCTGATAGCCAGGAGAGGCGCGGCTCTGGTATGCGGCGGCCTTGGAGGAGTTATGCAAGAGGCCGCGCGCGGCGCATGCGAAGAGAACGGACTTACCATAGGCATCCTTCCCGGCTCCAGCCGTAATGAGGCCAGCAAGTATATAAAACTGTCTGTTGTAACCGGCATGGGGCATGCGAGAAACGTGATACTGGCTCACACGGCGCAGGCTCTTATAGCCATAGCAGGCGAGTACGGCACACTGTCCGAAATCTCCATCGCGTTAAAACTTGGCAAACCGGTGGCTTGTATCGGGAGATGGGACGCGGTGGAAGGTGTGATTTCGGCGGCTACCCCGAAAGAAGCTATCGAGAGGGTGTTTGCGCTCATCAAATAAATTTCCGAAAATAAAGCCGCGCTCTGGCGACGTTATTAGCGGCGGCGTTTTTAATTGTTTTGCCCTTGCCGTTTTAGCTGTCTTCATTTTTATGGCCTCCTTTATTACAGGAGGATGCGCTTCCAAAGAATCTATCAGCAAGCAAGTTTACAAAGGGAAAAACTCATCATCAAGCCATTCGGCCCGATCAGGCTCTCGCTCGGCGAAATCTTCCCGCAAGGCGTCCAGCAAAAGATCCCATCAGCGGTATCACGTATTAAAACGTGGCGAGACTTTGTACAAGGTCGCCCGGCGTTACGGCGTATCTGTCTCCAAACTAAAAAGGCTCAACAGGATCAGTGATGATCGGGACGTTAAAATCGGGACGAGGATATATCTTCCTAAAAAGAAAAATGTAGGAAAAACGTCCAGGTCGCGGCGTAATCGAAAAACCTCCGCTTACACTCCGAGGACGCGGATCAGGTTCATATGGCCCGTGAAAAAGCCGGACATCTCCTCAAGATTCGGCATTCGCTCCAGCAAAAAGCATGATGGGATAGATATTCGCGCCCCCAAGGGAACTCCAATATACGCCGCCGCCAGAGGAAAAATCCTTTTTTCCGGGAAAGGGCCGTCAGGCTACGGCAAGATGCTTATCATCAAGCATGATAAGCGCACTATTTCGATATACGCCCATAACCACCAAAACCTTGTCCGCGAAGGAGAATTTGTCAAGCAGGGACGCCAAATCGCCACTGTCGGCAGGACGGGACGCGCCACCGGGTATCATGTGCACTTCGAAATCAGGGT
>DRJW01000093.1 GCA_011052055.1 Nitrospirota bacterium | reverse complement strand
CGTAAAACCCCCGCCTATAACCACAACTTTTTTGCCCATGACCGGGATCGACTCGCCGCTATTTACCCGGTACATGAAGGTGGTTCCGTGATAAACGCCCTCATAATCCTCACCAGTAACCTTCAGCATCGCCGGTTTCCAGGCGCCGGCGGCAAGAAGAATGGCCTTATTGTCAGCCCGTAGCTCGTTTAAAGTAATGTCCTTTCCGACCCGTGTGTTGTAACGGATATCCACGCCTGCCCGTTTTATCATCTCCACTTCCTTGTCGATGACCTCTCTGGGGAGGCGGAAAGAGGGAATTCCATACCGCAACATCCCGCCGGGGTGGGCTTCGGACTCAAGAACCGTAACCCTGTAGCCGAGCCTCGCCAGGTCGTAAGCGGCCGTCAGCCCTGCGGGGCCGGCCCCGATAATGGCAATTTTTTCAAGCGTAGGATAAGTCTTTGGAGGTGGAATGAAATCCGCCTCGGACAAGTCTGTCGCGGCCCTTTTTAAAGTTCTTATGGAAACTGATTTGTCAAGCTTCTGGCGGTTACATCCTGTCTCGCACGGATGCTGGCACACTCTGGCGCATACCGAAGGGAACGGATTGGTCTCGCGGATAAGAGCGTGAGCCTCGGCGAATTTTCCTTTGGAAATCAGATGGACATACTCCTGGACATCGGTATGAACCGGGCAATATAGCTGGCAGGGAATCTCGGCGTAAGTTTTCTCATCGTATAAAAAATCGTATTTTCTTACGATCATCGCATGTCTCCTTTTAAATCATAAAGGGCAAGGAGCGAAAGGCGCCTGGTAAAACCGGTGTTTTTAGAGTAACGACAGGCCGCCTCGCATGCCACGGTATACCCTATATTTAAGTCCAGATATATAACATCCACCAGGCGAATCCTGTTTTTATCCGCCAACCTCTGGTTATTGCAGAGTCTTAAGGTACGTAATCAACTCTTTTATCTGTTCGTCAGTAAGCTTGAATTTGGGCATAAAAGACTTCTTAGTGATAGCCGGTGGATCCTTGAAGTGTTTAATCATCCACGCTTCGTTGCGGCGTTTGCCCACCTTCGTAAGATCCGGGGCGAGCTTACCGCCCTTGCCATTTATAGAGTGGCACACCCAGCAAGGGTATTTCAGGAAAAGCTTCTCACCTTCCGACAGTTTTTCATACTCTTCGGGGGTGTAAAGCCCTGCGATCTCCTTCTGGATACGTCCTCTTTTAGCTTCTCTTTTCTTTATCTCCGGCCGGTAGCGGAATTTAACAGGAACAGCGCTTTCTTTCATGGAATATACAAGCGTCACAAGTTTATGGGCCATATCTTTGGACATCTCGAAGTTGGGCATTATCGTCTCTTCGATGCCAAGCTTTTCATCTTCCGGCGTTACTTTCTGGGGGTCAAGAAAATGCTGAAAAGCCCAATTGTATTTGCTTTTCTTTCCCTCTATGAAATTCATGATATGCGTCGCCTCGAACTCGTGCTCTGTAGACTCGCCGAAAGTGGAAAGGTCAGGCGCCACTACTTCACCCACACCGTAGATGGAGTGGCACGATACGCACTTGATTTCCAGGTCGTTCTGCCCCAGCGTGAAATCCCTGGCGTCCATAATCATATCCGCCCCTTCCAGAATCTGATATCCTTCAGTGCCGGTAAGCTCCTCGTGGCATTTAGCGCACGAAGCCTGCGACATACCTTTTTCTCCTGAAGGATACATCGGGGTCGCCCAGTGCTGGATGTCTCGTGCGTGAGCGTCATCTTTTGTTGTGGCCCTGCCCTGTCCTTCATGACATATGGTGCATCCGATGTCGTTGAATGCGTGGACCATTCTTCCGTCTTTAAGCAGATGAGCCTCAGGGTGGAAGGCATACGGCTGGGGCGCGTCTTTCATCTGCGGATTATCCACTCCCAGGTGGCATGTCTGGCAACGGTCGGTCACCCCAAGCTCGTAGTTCCAGGCCTGGCGGATTTTGATCGGGAATTTATTTAGCTTTTCTATTTTAACCGGGTCGGTCTCTTTTTCAGCCAACAGCCGAACATACCCTCGCTGGATATCCTTCCATTTAGGAGTAAGGTCTTTGAATGTCGTAATTCCGAACAGGATTACCAGAGATATGGCGAACATGGCGTAAAGCAGGCTCTTGTCGCGTTTCCACAAAACAACGGCGCCAATGACGTTTAGGATGATTATTGCCAGAGCTATTTGGTTAAGCATTGTTTTGACGCCCGGCTAGATGTGAAACCAGGGAGTTGTGAAAATGTACTTGTACCCGAACGTCAGCCTCAAAAGCACTTTTCCCACCACGCCGAGCATCAGCAAAACATGAATCTGGATAATGCAGTACCGGATTATGCCGAGTTTTTTGAAATAGTCTTTGAATATGGCGGCTAATTTGAATGAATCGCTAACGCGCATAAACAATAAGGGGAGCGTCATCCCGCCTATAAAGAAGACTATGATAGAAATGGCCCCTAGCCAGTTTGGCATATTTCCCAGCATCGCTGTTGTCATCTTCAGAGGCACCCCTGGATATGTCCATACATTGCCTCCTAACGGATAATCGAAATAGGGCCAGTAAAACTCCCAGCTCGGCCCTCTAAACCATTGGCCTACGGCAATCAGGGCAAACCAGAGAAACAGACCGAAAGAGAAGAATGAAACAGCGAATTTCCTGTCTTTCCATCCATACCGCCCCTGCGCGTGGGGGGATACATCGACGTAGGGGATCAGCATGAGCCCGACGAGTATCTGGGTCGGTAATACGACACCGGCTATCCACGGGTCGAAATATACAAGTAGCTCCTGCAGGCCGATAAAATACCATGGAGCTTTGGCCGGATTGGGTGTGACCGCCCAGGCGGCCTCTTCCTCCAGCGGCGCGTCGACGATAAACGAAACGCCCCAGACCACGATAGTGATGAGAATAATTGAAAGGAACACTATCCAGATAAAATAGGGCCACGAGGGGACTCTAGGATAGTCCGGCTTGTTGGATAGCATGTACCCAGATTTTCCAATTTTCAAATCCGATTCAGCCAAAATGATGTATCCCTAATGTAAGGTTTAAAGCGGCCCGGAAAAGCCGTCTTTTCTTACTCTATAAAAATGAAACAGTATCAGGCCGCTTGCGATTAACGGCAGGCCGACGCAATGCCAAACATAAGCGCGGATAAGGGCGTTGGCCCCTATCCTTGTGCCGCCTATCATCGCAAAACGTATATCGTTGTCTATCTGCGCTCCGAGTAATTCTGAAAACGGCCCCTCGAACCCTATGAAAGGCGTCGCTCCGGCCATATTGGTGCCGACGGTGACGGCCCAGAAACCGAGCTGATCCCATGGAAGCAGATAACCGGTAAACGAAAGAAGCAAAGTTATGGTCAACAAAAGCACACCCACCACCCAGTTAAACTGCCGTGGCGTTTTGTAGGATCCGGTGTAGAACACTCGCGCCATATGCAAGATAACTGTAAATACCATAGCATGAGCGCCCCACCTGTGCATGTTGCGCAAAATCCGACCGTAAGGAACCATGTAAAGCAGGTCTTTCATGTCATTGTAGGCGCGATGCTCTTCAGGTATGTAGTAGAACATCAAAAGCACGCCTGTCAAAGTCAGTAGCAAAAAGAGGAAAAAAGTGATCCCACCCATGCACCATGTGTAATAAAGCTTTAATCCGTGGACTCCGACTTTGGTCGGCAGGATGTGCATCAGGAAGCTGGAGCGCATCACCGCCATCCTCTTTAGCATCGTGTCGGGGAAGCCGGTTCTGAAGACAGTTCTGAAAATAAAGTTGTTTGTTACAAGCTTCCAGACTGTTCCAATGACGCCCGGTTTGCGGTCTCCTCCATGTTCGGGCGATGCTTTGCTCATACCTTACCTTTAAATGTCATTATGCTTTTAGCGAGATAAAAAACGGTTTTTTCTTGATTTCTTTCTTCTCCTGATCCGTCCATGAAGTGATGGCGACATGTTTTATATACTGCAACTCAGCTCTTCTGATTCCCAAAAGTCCGGTTGTGATTATCATGGATCCATCAGGGGTGATGTTGATTTTGGCCCTGAACAGGGGCAATGGAGCAGGCCCCGCCACCACTTCGCCTTCCACATTATAATTCGATCCGTGGCATGGGCACTTGAACCTTTGCTCGCCGGGAAACCAGTTAGGCGTACAGCCTAAATGAGTGCAGACGGCGACCATCGCGTAGATTCCTTCAAACGAGCGCACGATCCAAACCCTCTGGGTTTTTTTGAATCTTTCGTCCACAACAACACTTTTAGGATCGGTAGGCGCCACATAATCCCCCGGTTTGCCGGCGTTAAAAGTGGTCTGGGGCTCGTAGAGGACACCGGGATAAAAGAATTTGGCGAAACCAGCCCCCGAACCGGCGGCCAGCATGCCCAGTGAGGACCAGCCGCTTACAAGGAAAAACTTCCTCCTTGAAGGATCCCCTCCAGCCGAACCATAAGGAAAATCATCCATATACCAAACTCCCCGTCTCCCCCAGCAACGCTCATACCTCGCCAACTAACAAACAGGCTATTTGATAAACCTGCAATTAATAGTGAATTGAGCTTTAGATAGACGGTCATTTAAGCACAGTCAGTTTATTAAGGCAAATATTTTTTCCTTTTTTACTGATAGCTTTGAAGAAATAAATTCCGGGGCTGACGATGTTATCTTATCCGGGGCTGACGACGTTATCTTAAACCGTTGAATTTATTAGGCGCTATATGTTTCGAACAGGTAACGCCCAGATTCAGCGCAAGTCCTCCGGCCTGTTTATGTTCTTAAAGGAGCGCAAATCAGGATCGAGAAGTTTGATCGCTTCTTCAGCAATCAAAGTTTTATTTAGCCCTTTGCGGAATTCGTCGAACTGTATCGACTGGCTTTCTATTTTGTCCCGAACTTTTTCAATCGCCGAGCGCCTGTAGACCGCTAACAGGCCCTGCTCCCGCCCACCGGCCACCGGTAGTAGAGCGTCCCCCGGCCAATCGGGATAGGAGATTAACAATTCGATTATTTCAGGCAGGATTAACGGCATATCGCACGCCACAACGAGCAACTCTAAGGCTCCGGTAGCTTCAAACGCCGTGTAGAGGCCAGATAAAGGGCCCATCCCACCTATTTTATCTTCATGCACAGGGGAGCCTATGTTTTTTGAAAGCTTACCCTGCGGATCATTAGCGATGATCACTATATTTTTTACATGAGGATTTACGGCGTTTATGACCCTGTGGATCATCGGGACACCCTCGAATTCAAGAAAGGCCTTGTCGTGTCCCATGCGGCGGCTTTTACCGCCCGCGAGTATGGCCGCTATCAAAGTATATCGCCCGTCCAATGTAATTTATCTTTTGCGGACGCCCCACCCGTTATGGAGTCCCACCCGTTACGGGTGATCCTCGACCCAGTGGCGTCCCGTCGAAGTAAACTCATTTTTCCAGATCGGTACCCGTTTTTTCAGCTCATCAATAAGCCACCCACAAGCCTCGAAAGCCACATTCCTGCTCACGCTCGTAACTATTATGAGGACGATATTTTCATTTACCATTATCTCCCCTGTCCGGTGAACAATCAGACAGTCCAGAATATCGAACCTCTCGGCCCCAGCCCGCTCCAGCCTGTTTAGCTCCTTTTCCGCCATTCCCGCATAATGCTTGAAATCAAGCTTTACGATATCCTCCCCCCTTGAAAAATCGCGCACCACCCCCAGGAAAGTAACAGCCGCCCCGGTTCGTTTATTCTTTTTAACAAGAGCCCGCACCTCCGCCCCCACATCAAAATCCTCGCGCTGGAGCCGGGCCATGCGCTTTTCCTATGCCCCTCCCGAAAGAGGAGGGAGCACAGCCACCTCGTCGCTATCGACAACTTCATGATCCAGGTCAACGGTCTCATGGTTTACAGCGTACAACAGAGAGTTGTTGATGAGGACCCCAGGATCGACACCCGCCCGTTTTACAGCCAGCCCAAGGATGCCACGCGCAGAAATGGAGCCATCGACCGGTATTTCCATCATATCCATGCCCATTTTTTCCTCAACGGACGCAAAAAACCTTAACTTCGCCACCTGATCGCCATTTATACTATAAGTTGGAATTTCATATTATATACACGATATTACACGAATAGAGTTGACTATGGATATTTCACCTCCGCTGGTCGCTTTTATCGGCCATTCTGGAAGCGGGAAAACCACCTTGATAGAAAAACT
>DRJW01000092.1 GCA_011052055.1 Nitrospirota bacterium | reverse complement strand
GTAGTTACTACTACGCTTGCGGCTATTTTGTCTCGCAGTCTCGCCTGACGACTTTTCGCTCGATTTCGCTACGAAAGCAATTTTTAGAGGTCCCCATAATTTGCGTCCGTCCCCGGCGCTTTCTTCGGTGACCAAACAAATGATTTTCATCGGATAAGAAATGGTTAGACTGTCGGTTCGAGGTTTATCAATTCCGGCGCGTTGGGGAACCGCCCCTGATCGCACCACCAGCCCAGGAAACCAGGATCACAGATCAGGACTTTTTGATAATCGAAATCGTCTAGTTGCTCGTAGGAATATACCTTGTGTTTGCCTAGATAGAGACCGCTATCGATATCGCCGTCGGCGATAACTCCTTTTAGATGTAGTTGCTCAAAAGAATCTATATTCACTACCGCCACTTCGCTCAAAGGATTGGCTCCTGCAATGACCAGGTTATGCCAATTGTTGGCTATGCAGGCGCTGATGACCTGGTTTATAAGACGCTGGGCGCTGGAGTAGTTTTCGAATGTGAAGGCGAGATAGGTTAAGGTCAAACGGCTCTTTTCCACAAAGCCCTCAGGCGTCAGGTAATAGAGCCAGCGCTTGGCGCTCACCTGTTTGGCTTTCACCCAACCTTTGTTGATGACCCGTTTCATGTAAATATGAACCAGGCCCGAGGCGATACCGGTCTCGTTGGTGATTTTACGCTGGGAGACCTGTTTGCTACGATTGATACTGTCGAGGATACGGAGCGACACCACGTCGTCCGCCACCCTTTTATAATGGGAGTGCGGGGAGGATTTAGACATGGCGGTAGCGCAAAATGTAGTTCAAAATAAAATATGGTTTGTCGGTTTGCGTCAATTGGGATCAAAGATAAAAGAGACTTTGGAGTTTGCTTTAGATAAGCCTCCGGCGCCTCTGGTTGTCAAGCCAAGCCTGAACCGCAACACTGGTGTGGCAGGTTTTACGTCCTCGCCCCTGGTTATGGGTCGATCATGAAGGCTTAGTTTCCCAGTAGAAACCGCGTTAAAGCTTCAGTTAATCACGCCATGAGCAACCGGGGCTTCGCCATCCTAACAGATTCATAACGCCAGTAGCAAGGAATTTTTCAGAAAGCTCTGGCCGTCAATAAGGGCGCACCAAATGCGCCTCGATAGTAGTCTCCATTGAGCGATGAAACAGGTCAATATTCACCAGAAGTTGGCCGGTTCTTTCGTCGCTTTTTTTGTAGTAGCCAATAGCGCCTTTCAAGGGACCGGCTATAACTTCAATACTTTCGTTAGGCGATATCCTCTTATATTCCACTTCGTGTATCGGTCGCTCACTCCTCCCGAAAGTATCGAGAGAGCGCACCTGCTCGTCAGGCGCCAGGGCGGGGCCGTTCTCTCCACGCACAATCTTGGTAAAACCATTAATTTTGTGCAGGACACTCAAATTGAAGCTGAAAAGGTTTGAGCGGAAAAAAACATATGTGTCAAGCAACGGGCGTTGCACCACCAACTTCTTGCCGCCACGGTTGCGAAGGAGCTTTCGTATCGGCACACATGTGTCCAGTTTGTAATGATCTTCTAATATTTTGGCGACACTGAACTCGTTCTGAAAACGAACATACGCCACGTACCAGTCATTCATGGCAGAAACCGTTTCAAGTTGCTCATAGTCTGAGCATTGTAAAACTGTCTGGGCCAAATTAACAAGTCAAAAATGAAAAAGAGATGTAGGCTATGATTTATAGCCTTGTTTATCAAGCTGATATCTTGTGAGCTGAAGATGACGGAAATCCCTCTTTCAGACGCTAAACCACTTCTTTCCGGAAAATTTTTGATTCCGCCGCAAACTGCTATGCTATATATCTACAGACAGACCTTACAAAATGGTTTCAAATATTGTTTGCATGAAAAATAAATACCTCTATTTCAAAATATGGGGTTGGACAGATGAATGCTGATTTTAATATGGAAGTCTTTAGCACTAATATGCCTCGCTATACTATTATGGGAACCTCGAAAAATCCATTTCTGCTACAATCGGCTGTAAAAGGCGCCATGCTTCGTTGCCGAGTCAAATTCGTCCTCAGAGTAGCTACTACTACGCTTGCGGCTATTTTGTCTCGCAGTCTTGCCTGACGGCTTTTCGCTCGATTTCGCTACGAAAGCGCTTTTTAGAGGTTCCCTTATGCAAGAAATGGAACTATACATAAATATGAGATGCCTGTAGTGTGATTACGAAAAAATATAGAGTAGCGCCGTTATCTACAAAAAGTCCCGGAAGTCTATGGGCGCTCTAGAGGAGCTTATCTCCCATTTAGGCAAAACCCACAATCATATGTATGCGATCTCAAGAAGTTAACCGGAGTTTATTGCGTCTTTCCAATTTTTTCATTTGGACCGGTCTGACCGCCTCGATAATACTCGTGGGCCACATCATAATTCATGCTGACCGCTACCTCCATACCCCGGCCAGCGCCTCAATTTATTTGGGAATTTCCGTAGCGGCGGCGTTAGCTTTTGCCATCCCTTTATTTCTCTCCCCTGGTACTCGCGTTAATATGTCATTAACCTATGCCTCTTTGATAACAAGCTTATACGCCGTCGAACTGTTTCTTACGCTTGGCGCCACTGATTTTGGTCAT
>DRJW01000091.1 GCA_011052055.1 Nitrospirota bacterium | reverse complement strand
TGGAGATGGAAACTCCGAAATAGGTGGTAGCGGTTTCTTCTACAATATGAGCCTCGTCGAAAACGGCGGCGTCGTAGCGCGGAATAACTTCACCGAAAGAGTTTTCGCGAAGGTTGAGGTCGGCGAAGAACAGATGATGGTTGACCACTACAATGTCGGCTGTGGCCGCGTCGGATCTCATCTTCGTAATAAAACAGGATTCATAAGTAGGGCATGCCGACCCCAGGCACAGGTCTGATTTGGAATTGATATCCGACCAGGCTTTGTAGTTATCTGGCAGGCCGGAAAGCTCCGCCCTGTCACCGGTCGAGGTTTTTGGCGCCCAATTGTGGATCGCGGCGAACATTTTGCCCTCTTTCGTGTTTACAAAGAGAGGTTGCTGGGCGAAGTTTTTAAACCTGCGTTTACAAAGATAGTTGCCCCTGCCTTTCATAAGAGCCGCTTTGAAACGTCCAGGAAAAAGTTTCTGAACCACAGGTATGTCTTTGCCGATTATCTGCTCCTGGAGATTTTTTGTGCCGGTGGAGATAACGATCTTGCGATTGGAAAGAATAGCCGGTATCAGGTAGGCCAGGGTTTTGCCAATACCTGTGCCTGCCTCAACCAGAAGGGCGCCACCTTCGTTAAAGGCTTTTAGCGCTCTTTGCGCCATTGTCACCTGGCCTCGACGATGCTCGAAGTTTTCTATAATCTTCGAAAGCTCTCCGCCGGGGCCGAGAAAACGTTCCATCTACACTTAGCTTTTTATATCGTCCGGGCGACGGCCTGGGCCACTGGTCTTAGCTCCTGCATCAGTTTGGAGAACTTGTGCGGTTTTAACGATTGAGGGCCGTCCGAGAAGGCCTCCTCCGGTTTCCAGTGAACCTCTATCATAAGCCCGTCCGTCCCGCAGGCCACCGCCGCTTTGGACATAGACGCGACATATTGCCAGTAGCCGACGCCGTGGCTGGGGTCTACTATTACAGGCAGGTGGGTCAGCTCTTTTGTCACCGGTATGGCCGACAGGTCAAGGGTGTTGCGGGTCGCTTTTTCAAAAGTGCGTATGCCCCTTTCGCATAAAATAACATTGGAGTTGCCTTCGGACAGAATATACTCCGCCGACATCAGCCATTCCTCGATGGTGGTGGAGAGGCCTCTTTTTAGCAAAATAGGTTTTTTCAGTTTCCCCACTTCTTTTAACAGCGAGAAATTTTGCACGTTGCGCGCCCCGATCTGCATGATGTCTGTATACTCGTGCACCAGGTCGGCTTCTCTTGGGTTCATCACTTCGGTGACTATCGGAAGCCCGATCGCGTCGGAGACTTTCCTGAGTAGTTTAAGGCCCTCCTCCTCCATCCCCTGGAAACTGTATGGCGATGTTCTCGGTTTAAAAGCGCCCCCCCTCAGGATAGACGCTCCGGCCTCTTTCACAGCCTGGGCCGTCTTCATTATCTGCTCTTCCCCCTCCACCGAGCAGGGCCCGGCCATGACAACAACTTTGTCGCCGCCGATTTTCACGCCGTTGACATCTATTATGGTCTTCTCGCTTTGCACCTCATGTGAGCACAACTTGTACGGTTTGAGAATAGGCATCACGCTTTCCACGTGGCTTAACGACTCTAGCGCCTGCAACCTGGCCTTGTCGCGCGCGTCACCAAGAGCCGCAATGACTGTCCGAACGCTCCCCTCAAGAAGTTTCGGCATATATCCGAAATCCTCCACACGGCTTATGACATCCTGAACGTCCTTTTCCGTGGCCTTGTCTTGCATTATTATTATCATTAATTCGCTCCGGAAAATAATTCGCGTTTTGCTAATTTTAGCAGTTAAGTATCAACTCCAGTCTCGTCTTTTGAATACTATGTCATTTTAACCACATGTTACAATAGCCTAAAGGCTATCCGATCAATGAAGCTATCCAGACAAGCCTTGTTTGGATATAATAAGCGGCCTTTCGCAATTTCAGGCCGGAGTGGTGGAACTGGTAGACGCGCGGGACTCAAAATTCCGTATGGGCGACCATGTGTCGGTTCGATCCCGACCTCCGGCACCAATTTACAAAACCTGATTCTCCAAATTACATATGAGCGGTAACGTGGCGGCGATCCCTGCCCCCGGCGCCAATTTACAAAACCTGATTCTCCAAATGATGTGTGAGCAGTAACGTGGCGGCGCTCCCTACCTCGGCGCCAATTTACAAAACCTGATTCTCCAAATGATGTGTGAGCGGTAACGTGGCGGTAATCCCTTACCCCCGGCGCCAATTAAACCGGGCGCGCAAAACTCCGTGTGGACGGCTATGCGCCGGCTCTGTCAGAGTGTCTTCAGATAATCAACCAGATCGTTTATCTGCCGGTCCGACAACTTGGCTTTTACTTTGTGGGCAGGTTTCGGCTTGCTCTCTTTATCAACAGCTTTTTTAAGGGTTATGGTATATCCTTCGTTGGCCTTCCAGACAGCAAGAGAGTCTTTGAGCCAGGCTTTGAGCCATTTTTCCGGAGCTCTTTTAGATATTCCGGCGAGCCCGGGCCCCACTTTGTCTTTGGCTGTGATCTTGTGGCAGTTTTTGCACTTGCCAATTTTTTTAAAGATAGCTTTACCGGCGGCGGCGTCCGCGAAAACATGCGGAGCGCTGATAAAAAGAAATATGATCGCTAACACTGCTACTTTTACCATCGTTTTTGCGGTCTCCAGAAATACGTCAAAATCTGATAGTCAACGTTTAGATAAAAACAAACACCACTCTCACCTCGGCGACAAGGATAACAAAACAGGGCCGTATTTGGCAAATATCAGTTTGTTGCGCCTATTCAGGGACGAGAGAAGAGATATCCTTGCCTGTGAAACTCATGTGGGACGGCAGTAGCGGATCGCCCGGAAGATGGCCGCTTAACAGAAGGTTCCAGTAAATCTGCTTAAACCCCATTTTTCCCCAATGGTTCAGTCTCGACTCCTTTAAAAGGGAAAACGGCCCAACTTTAGGCAGAGGAAACGTTCCCGGCAGAGGCTCGGTATCATAGTTAAAATCGATCAACAAAGCTTTGTGAAAACCAGACTCGATGAAACAGTTGGAATGACCGTCAAATTCCGCGATCGGCTCTTTGCCGTCGATTTCTCTCAGAATATTCTCTTCCACTATCTCCGCTTCAAAATGCGCCACGGAGCCTGCCTTTGATGTGGGGACGTTGGTATTATCACCGAGGACGTAAATATTATCGGCGTTTTTGTGCTTAAGAGTCTTCTCATCGGTCAAGGCGTACCCGGCGCCGTCACCCAGTCCAGATTCGTCTATGACTTCAGGGCCGAGGTTCGGGGGAACGCTGGCCAGAATATCGTACTCAACCGAATCACCATTAAAAGCGTTAATAACCTTTTTTTCATGATCCACGCCTTGTATGTCGAAATTTGGCGTAATTTTTATATTCTTGCTCCGGGCTATTTCGCCCAGCGCCCGGCTTGCCTGTGGTTTGGTGAAAGCCCCCGCAAGCGGTGTCACGAATTCGATCTCAATTTTATCCCTGATTCCTTTTTTATTAAAATAGTAATCGGCGAGAAAGATAAATTCTATCGGCGCCACAGGGCATTTTATCGGCATTTCGGCGATATTAAGCGCCAGCTTTCCTTTCTCCATTTTTTCAAGCGCTTTTTGCAACGCCAGAGAGCCTTCCAGAGTGTAAAAAGTAAATGCGTTCTTGCCCATGCTCTCTTCTAGTCCTTCTACTTCCTCTGGCGCCACATGGCACCCAAGCGCCAAAATGAGCCAGTCATACGGATAGACGCCGACGCTCGTCTCCACTTTTTTGCCTGCGTGGTCGATCAGCCTGATATCAGCGTTCACCACATTGACATTGCCAGGAAGATGGTGTTTGACAGGATGAGCGACGTCGCTTTTATTTTCGTAACCGTAAAGCCTGAACGGCAGAAAAATAAAACCTGGCTGATATAAGTGCTCGACGGCTTTGTCTATAACCGTCACGTCCCACTGTTTTAAGTCCAGCTTTCTCGATAATGTGTTGGCAAGTATCGTACCGCCCGTTCCAGCTCCTAGGATCAGCAATTTTTTCATTTTTACGCCTCCTCTTTCTGTATATCAGATGCCTTTTTGGCGCAAGAAGGTGCATATTATCGGAAAGTGCGAAACAAGATAGCTAATGAGCGAATGTCTCGCCCCGGCCCGCCGTCTGGACAAGCGGGCTTTTGTCTTGACAGTTTGTGTAAAACCAATAAGATAGTAGCGAAAATAATTATGGAGTTGATTTGATCTATGGCCGCGCTAGACACTAACATGAAGGTGCTGATAGTCGATGATTTCGCGACAATGCGGAAGATAGAAAGAAATATCCTGGGACAACTTGGCATAAAAAATGTGGACGAAGCCGATGACGGGAGCACTGCCCTGCCGAAGATTCAGCAGACGAAATACGACATAATTTTGCTCGACTGGAACATGCCCCAGATGAGCGGGCTTGAGCTGTTAAAAGCGGTTCGCTCCGATCCGAACACTAAAAATGTCCCTATCGTCATGGTCACCGCCGAGGCCTTAAAAGACAATATCGTCGCGGCGGCCCAGGCGGGAGTGAACGATTACGTGGTAAAGCCTTTTACTGCGGCTGTTCTCGAGGAAAAATTGATGAAAGTGCTAAAATAAGGCCTTATTTCGGCGCGCTTTTTTCTAATACGCCTTTAAGCGCTTTGGCTTCCTTGAAATCCGGCTCTATTGAAAGGGCCTTGTCCAGGTTTTTTACGGCGTCTTCTACTCGTCCGCTTTCCTGATAGGCTCTTGCGATGTTGAAGTAGAGCGCTTCATCTTTATCATCTATCGATATGGCTTTTTTATAGTTTTCGATGGCCATATCATACATTTCGCCGCGCCTGAGCTCTATTCCGTATTCGTTAAAAATGTGTTTGTTGTCTTTTTCATAAAGATCGTCGATTTTCGACATGTTCTCGAACGATTTTTTGGCTTCTTCCACGTCGCCCAGAGACAAATGAGCCTTGCCTTTGCCAAGATGGGCTTTCAGATTTTTCTCGTCTTGCTTTATCGCCTGGCCGAATTCGAAAGCGGCGGCGTTATATTCTTTCTTGTCCATATGATGCTGGCCTATGCTGACCTTGGCTTCGGCGGCCTCTTTTTTCTTATCCTCATCGCTCACCGGCTTAAGCTCGCATTTGTGTGTAGAGCAATCTTTGAATTTTGAATCGAACGCTTCACGGGTGATAGTGTCCATTACCATGGAGGTGGCTTGACCTGTGGGCTTTAGAAAATAGAGCGCCACTTCCCCTTCGGGAGTCGATTTGCAAAAGTAATGCAGGTCATGGGCCGTATCATGGGTTCGCCTGGTTCCCATAGTCCCTGCCTCCATCTTTTTGCTCTCGTAATATACTCCCTCTATCTGATTTTCACCCATTTCAATATCGTCTCACCAGAAAAATGGTCAAGGCCGAAAAATTCGCCCGAAAAGCCGGTGGCCTCTAAAAGGCCGACGGCTTCTAAAAAGCCGGTGGCTTCTAAAAGGCCGACGGCTCCAGAGTCTGAGCGCGGCCTAAGTAAACACCACACCAGGTGAGGATTATATCAGAAGATAATCTCAGAAGATAATCAATGGGGTAAAATTTTGAGGCGGCGTTTTGAGGCGGCGTTTTGAGGCGGCGTTTTGGGGCGGCGCCTTATGCTGTGTAACCGGCGTGATACTGGTTTACCAGATCAATCACGACGGTAAGGGCGTCCGAGACTACGCTTTTAAGCTCTTGATCGGGAATACGGCCAATCATCACGGCCAGCTCGTCTTTACGCCCAACAAACTCGGAAACAAGGGGCGCCAGCCGGTCAACGGGAATATCGCTGTTTGCCAGCGCGTTTTTGAACATCTCAAGATCAGTAAACAGGCTCTCCATCCTGTCCACAGCCATCGAGCCTGTAAATAAATCAGAGCCAGAAACAGGCGGCGCCATGAAAGGAAGACCGGCCCCCGGTAAAGGAGAGACCGACGCGGATGAGGGATCAGAAGCGCCGGTTTTGGAAATCAAATTATCGTAAAGACTCGCAAAAGATGCCCCTGAAACAGGATCTTTCCCGACCGGCTTACTGGAGGGGAGTCCTTTATTCGCCGGGTCTATTCCGTCAATTTTCATATTCTCAAACCTCGCTGTAACCAGAGTATATCATACGTTTCGGCTGATTTTAGAAATCCCTTAACACTTATTTCACCAGATCCCCCATCACGCCTTGCTTTGAGTTCACAGGAAATATACCATAGAAGAATCTGGTGGTTTATGTTTGGATTCAAACCATAAAGTTAAATTTAATCTTTTTATCTGGAGAGTGGATACCATGCCTACTACGCAGGAAAATCTTGAAACCGCTTTCGCCGGGGAAAGCCAGGCCAACCGTAAATATTCAGCTTTCGCGGAAAAAGCTGAAAAAGATGGATTTGCAAATGTGGCGAAACTGTTCAGGGCCACAGCAAAAGCTGAATCTTTGCACGCGCAGGGACACTTAAAAGCCATGGGTGGGATAAAATCCACAGCTGAAAACCTGGAAACGGCCATATCAGGCGAGACATACGAATTTACCGAGATGTATCCTCCAATGCTCGAACAGGCGCAAGCGGAGGGGCACAAAGCCAAAACCATGATGAAATGGGCGCTTGAAGCCGAAAAAGTACATGCCAGTCTTTATACAAAAGCGCTGGAGGCCGTCAAGGCCGGAAAAGACCTGGATGCGCAAGCTTATCTTTGCCCTGTCTGTGGGCATATAGAATTTGGCGCGCCCTCTGTAAACTGCCCTATATGCGGGGCCGCTCCAGAAAAGTATATATTGATAGGCTGATCCCCGATATTGCAACTCACCAGATAGTGTGGGATTGTTGCGCTTTGGGTTACCACAGGAAACGTCGTTACCCAAAGGCGCTTATCGGAGTTTGACGCTCCTCCTTTTCTCATCCCCTTACCTCTTTTAATTCAATATATTAAAAATATATTGAGATACCAGTCGCGGTACTGGCGCCGGGGTATGGCTCTTGCCTTACTGTTCATACATTCACTTACATGATTATTCGTTAAAAGACTAAAGGGTACCTCTAAAAATTGCTTTCGTAGCGAAATCGAGCGAAAAGTCGTCAGGCGAGGCGGCGAGACAAAATAGCCGCAAGCGTAGTTAGTAACTACTCTGAGGACGATTTTGACTTGTCAACGAAGCATGGCGCCTTTTACAGCCGATTGTAGCAGAAATGGATTTTTAGATGTTCCCTAAACGCCAGATAACGTTTAACGCTTGTGGGGCGATGGCAATTGGGAAAACCAGAATAGTTCAAGAGAGGATGGGATGCGAGCATGAAAGTCAGATTTGAAAAAGAGCAGGTTGAATCTAAAATCGGAAAATGTCTTGTGGGAGGCCAGCCGGGGAATAACCCTCCTTTAATGATCGGCAACATGTTCTGGCCGGGGGACAAAATAGTCGAGTCGCGCAAAGGAACTGTCAAGTTCGACAGGGAGAAAGCGACCCAGCAGATTCGCCGCCTCGAAGAGCTGGAAAAATTGACCGGGCTTCCTTCGCTTGTCGATATGGTGGCCAATACCGGTGACGAAATGAAACAGTATATCGACTTTTTTGTGGAAGCGACCGAGGACTCAAAGATGCCGTTCGCTTCGGACGCATATATGACCAAGGTCAAGCGCCCCGCCGTGGAGCATGTGGCCTCTCTGGGCCAGATGGACAGATACCTTTATAACTCGCTTTCTTTCTGGGAAAAAGAGCTTGAAGAGGAGATGGAGTATATCGCCAAGCTTGGCGTTAAACATGTGGTGCTGGGGTTATGGGACGCGCAAGACGACTTTTCCACCGGACGGCTTTCATGTCTCGATAAAATGTGGGAGCTTTTGGAGCCATACAAGTTTGAGACAATTCTTTGCGACTGCTCCGTAATGCCCCTGCCCACCGCCATGATCTGCAATAACGCCATGCAGTTGATAAAAGATAAATATGGATTACCCAGCGGCTCCGGCCCGGCTAACGGCGTTTATATGTGGATGAAAGAAGCGCAAGCGATTGGCGGCAAGGATGCGTTTAAAGGCGTGGATGTGGCCACAGAAGCCGTAGCCTCACTCGGCGCGGACTGGCTGATGTATGGCCCCGCTGACACTTGCGACAGAATTTTTCCAGGCGTCGCCATAGCCCAGTGCAACTTCGCGTCGATGGTCATGGATGAATATAAGGAGCTCCCGGAAAACCCGACTCATCCGTTTAACCTTTTGTTCCCCGATGTCGTAAAACAGTTCCACGATAAACTTGCCGGCGTCGAGAAAAAAAGGAAATGGCTACGTAAATAAGAATGGCGCCTTTTACAGCCGATTGTAGCGGAAATGGATTTTTAGAGGCTCCCATTAATCAATCCCGGCTCCGGGCGCCAGCCCGGCCCGGGCGCGTGGAGATTGCGGATCGGTTTTGTATACGATCCAGACAATCAACGCTCCCAGCATTGAGCCGGCTATCGCGTCAGAGAGAAAGTGGACACCCAGGTAAACGCGCGATAACGCCACAAGAGAGGCGGCCAGGAAAAGTAGCGCGCGGCGGCGCCTGATGTAGAGGGCGAAAAACGTGGCGGCGGTAAAGGCGGCCTGGGAGTGGCCCGAAGGAAAAGACCTGTTGTACAAAAGGTTCAAGGGCGTATTGACAACCACCTTCCCGCTTTTTATCTCCTGCTGGAAATGTTTCACTGGCCGGTCGCGCGGCGTAACCTGCTTGACGGCCTGAAGCAAGGCCCCGGCCACCGCCATCGTAATCAGAAAAGTAAGCGCGAGACGGCGGCGCCGGTTTTTCTCTACTCTCGTTAAAATATAGTAAAGACCGCCCAGGATGAGGACTATGGAATCCCCCGCTATTGTGGCTAATATCATTAAGATGTCGGCAAAAACCGAGGAGAGGCCGTTGTTAATCCATAAAAAAAAAGATTCGTCTATGCCAACCAGACCGTTAATCACTGTTTTGCCCCGCCATCAGGCGCGTTCTTAAGCCATTCCACTTTTCCTCCAGCCATATCCCTGGCCGTGTCGGCATTGTGTCTTTTGAGACTCTTACGATAAAATAGATCCCTATAAGGGCCATGATCGCATTCGGCGCCCACATGGCCGCCACAGGCGGTATTTTCCCTCCGGCTCCTAGCCCCTGTCCCATCATCAGAAAAAAATAGTTTAAAACTATCAGCAATACGCCGATCCCGAACCCTCCAGCCGAGCCCCTGCGGTGCGTCATGATTCCCACCGGGGCTCCCAGCAGGCCCAGGACGACACATCCGACCGGAATGGAGTATTTTTTGTGAAGAGCGACTATTTCCGCGTTAGCCGGTTTGCCTTCAGCCCGCAGAGATTCTATCCGCGCCTTTAACTCTGGAACGGAAAGGTGCGGAATCTCTTTTTCAAGAGGCTGGTTGAGCCTTTTAGACAGGTCGAAGCTAAGGTCATATTCGTCAAAAGCGATCGTCCTGTACGCTTTTGATTTCGTCATCGTGTGAATGACGCCGCCTTCAAGCTTCATGGTCACGAATTCGCTGTCTGGATGAGGTATTAAAAAACCTCTCCTCGACTCGATTATCTTCGGTTTGTCACGATTGCGCTGATCGGAGATAAACACTCCTTTTAGCGCTCCATCATTGTTCTCGTTTACATGTATGACCATATCAGGAAAATCAGAGTAAAATTTTCTTTCTTTGATATCGAGATTGAAGTTTGTCTGCAGGATTGTTATGACGGTCTGGCGAAAGGCCAGATTGCCTCTATGGGTAAGGTTCACCGTCAGATATAAAGTTATGGCGCCGGCGATGATGGAAATGAGAAGAACCGGGGCCAAAAGCCGGTACAGGGAAATGCCGCTGGCCCTCATGGCTGTCACCTCATTTTCGGCCGATAATCGGGAAAACGACATAAGTGTAGACATTAAAATCGCCAGGGGTATAGCCAGCGTAAGGAAAACCGGACTCATATAGACCAGCAACTTCCCTATCATCAAGGCGGGCGCATGCTGAGTCAGAAGAAGGGTTGAAAGAAAATTTACTTTCTCTAACATCAGAACAGAGAACAGGACAAAACCGGCAAGGAAAAATATTTTCAACTGCTCTTTTATTATGTATCGATCTAGCACCCGCATGGGGTAAAATGATATCACAGTAAAGGTAATTACATCAGCTATCTGTGGTCAATCGGTATCTCTTGTTAAGATAAATCCATGTCAGGTCTGGAGAAAAACATACTTGTAATAGACAACAGCAAGTTGTCGCGCATGGTAATGGAGGATGAGCTTAAATCCTCCGGGCTCAACGTCTCTTTCGCCACTAACGCCGATGAAGGCCTGTTGCTGGCATACAGCCTCGATCCTGATTTCATCACTCTCGAACTTACTCTCGAAGACATGAGCGGCATAGAGTTGATAAGCAAGCTCAAGAAGTCGGGAAAAACCAACAGCGTCCCTTTCATGGTCGTGACCGGTTATGAGGATTCGATTCAAAGGGAGCTGTGCCTCGGCGCCGGAGCCGTTGACGTTTTGTACAAACCCTTCTCCCACGGCGAGCTGACTCACATAATAAAAGGCAATCTTGATTCGGCGGAGACGAAAACCGGAAGGAAAATTCTGATAGTGGAGGATTCGTCTACGATCAGGGCCATAACGAAACATCTTCTCGAAAGGCGGGGCCACACCGTTATCGAGGCCGAAAACGGACTTGCAGGCTTAAAAAAGCTTGAGGCTAGTTTTCTGGATATCGATATGATAGTAACAGACATAAATATGCCGAAAATGGACGGACGCCAGTTTGTCACAAAAGTAAGGAGCCAGCAGAGGTTTCAGTTCATACCTATCATTGTCTCCACAACTATCACAGAAAAAGAGAATGTAAGACTGCTTTTAAGCCTGGGAGCGGACGACTATATTGTAAAGCCGTTCGCCAGCGAGGAGTTTATCGCAAGAATACAGAGCCATCTGAGGACGAAGAGTTTATATGAAGAGTTGGGGTCGGCCAACAAGCAGTTGTCGGAATTCAATGAAACACTGGAAGGGCGTGTCGAAGAGAGAACCATCGAACTCAAGGAGGCCAACCTTGACGCGATTTACTCCCTGGCCACGGCGGCTGAAGCTAAAGACGACGACACCGGTTTTCATGTCCGGCGGATCCAGCATTACAGCGAAGCCCTGGCGAAAAAAATCGGTCTGTCGGAAACCCAGGCGGAGGAAATCGGTTACTCGTCGATAATGCACGATGTGGGTAAGATATCGATCCCTGACAATATTCTGAAAAAACCGGGAAAACTGACGAAAGAGGAGTTCGATCTTGTCAAGACTCATTCGGTCCAGGGCGAAAAAATTCTTTCGGATAAAAACTTCTTCAAAACGGCCAGAATAATCTCCCGGCACCACCATGAAAAATGGAACGGCGAAGGATATCCAGACGGCCTTTCAAAAGAGAATATTCCCCTCTCCGCCAGGATTGTGGCTCTGGCGGATGTTTTCGACGCCCTGACGAGCCGGAGGCCTTATAAAGAAGCCTGGCCCATGGAAAAAGCCATTGAGGAGATAAAAATATCCTCCGGCTCTCATTTCGATCCTGGCATATCGCAGGCATGGCTTGCCTTGTGGGAGGCGGGCGAAGTGGAGCGCATTTTCAACAAATGGCAATGACCATCCGTCGGCGGCTTAAATCTGGATATTAATATTCACCCTGCGGACATCAGCGCCTCATAGGTCAGTTTCGCGCATTTATCCCAGGAAAACATGGCCGCGCGGGCAAGCCCGGCGCAAGAAAGCTTTTTGCGCTCACTATCCGATTCAACCACGCGGATTAACGCCTCTATGAACGACTCTGGATCGTCTGGGTCGAGCGACAGCGCGGCGTCCCCGGCCACCTCTGGAATCGATGTCCGGTTTGTTGTTATCACCGGCGCGCCGCAGGCCATAGCTTCCAGCACCGGCAGGCCAAACCCCTCGTATACGCTCGGATAAAAGAAAACCGCCGCATGGTTGTAAAGTTTCACAAGGTCGGCGCGGGAGACGAATCCGAGTGTATGGACTTTCGACTCCAGGGAACGCTCTTTTAACGATTGCAAAAAATTTTGATACGAAGGATCGTTTTCAATTTCTCCTGTCATCACAAGATGATAGTCGGGCCTCTTTTTTAAAAGCCCGGAGAATGCTTTAAATAAAAGACTTATGTTCTTCCTCCAGTCTATCCCGCCAACGTATAGAATGAATTTTTCGGGAAGGTCCAAGCGTTCACGGCTATTGCTCACTTCAGGCTTGAATTCAGGATCGACGCCCAGATAAACCACCGTTACTTTCGACGGGTTCACATGCGCGAACCGAACCACGTCATGTTTGGTGTGCTCGGAATCCGCCAGAATCAGCCTTGCGCCCTTTAGCGTCGCCAACTGCGTTTTTACATGCGCCTTACGCTTTACCGATCTTGAGTAATGATCCTTTAACGCTACGGAAATAAGGTCATGGACGGTGACACAATAGGGGACTTTGAGCCCTGCTGGCGTGTCGAGATGGGAGGGAAAGAAAATCGCCTCCACTCCAGCGCGTTTAACGGTCGAGTCGACAATATTTTTATAGAAGAAATGGCTCCAGATGTAATCTTTGATAAACGGTTGAAACTTACGCGCCCATCCGGGATCAAAGGGCCTTGCGTTTAATTTAAGAGGCTCCTCGGATTCATAATAGGGATCGTAAAAAGGAGCGATCAAAAGCCCTTCCGGCGCCAGATGGCGGCGCCTGATGACATTGTCCGTGTACACGCCTATCCCCCGGTTTTTGTGGGCTTTGAAACCGTACTGAAGCGCCCGAAGATCGAAACCGATGGATTTCATCAGGCTATGCCCTGCTCTTTTAGCCACTCAACTCCTCTTTTGGCGCGCTCGACTGAAATTTCGTCTCGCATCTCAAGTATACGGATGGTGTCAGGTTTTAAATATGGCTTGAGCGATCCGAAATCGACCGCGCCCTCCCCTCCCGAAGGCGGCGGCAAGTGGTCATAGTATCGATCAACATCGTGAAGATGAACGCCTATGAGCAGGTCGCCAAACTCTTCAAGCCAGACATTGGCCGGTGTTATCCCCAGGTTATTCTGGACCTGGGCGTGGCCTGCGTCGTGCCAGTATTTTATCCTTGAGCCAGACAACCGGGAAAAAATAATGGCCATCTCCTCGAAGTCTGGATACTCCCGCAAATAGTAGCGGTTCTCAAGCCCCACGTCCACGCCATGATTTTCGGCCACCTGGCTTAGCTCATCAAGGCTTTTCAAAAGCATATCGAACGTGGCTCCCCTGCTTTTCAGTCTTTTTATTTTCAGCTCTCCTAAAAGCCGCCGCCCGGCGCGCGCGCCGATGACGCCGCGGTCATAAAGCTTTTGAAGGTCTAAAGTCGCTTTTTCCATCGGAACAGAGCCTGCGTGAACAACTACCGCCCGCGCCCCGATCAGAGCCGCAAGCTTGATGGTATCGGCCACATCGTTCACAGCTTTTAAGCGGATGGTTTCATCTGGATCGCTCAAGCGCCAGGCCTCGGCCTTGGCCTTGTTTTTCTTGTAAGCGGGCGCAGGGCAGACGGCGTGGATGGAAAGGGGGGTTATTTTCAGATCCTCGCGCGCTGACAACAGTTCGTCCAGGGTCTTTTTTGTCAGACGGTAATCGATCTCCATGGCGTTCACCCCCAGTCCGGCCACCTGGCGGGCCAGTTGGGCGCCGTCGGATATGGAGCGTGAGCGCCAGCATGTTGAAACGCCAAACAATGTTAAGACCGCTACCTCAATTCTTTTTCTATCTGTTCGTGCACTCTCATCGATATGTCACGGTCTCCCAACATTCCCACCCTTACGATTACCCTCGTCTCGTTGTTGGTCCATCGCTCCAGGGAAAGCTTCACCACATCTCCTTTGACCAATTCAGCTTTTATATATCCGTTAAAAGCGTCGTGTTTTCGCTCCGTTACTTTCAATTTCAGTTTGCGCAGGGCGCGCAACGAGCCTTTCCATGTGGTTTCTATCGGCTGTTTATAGTTGCGTGAAAGGTTCCCGTTGATCCAGGCGTAGGCTCCGGCGACTCCTGCCCCGCCGGCCACCAGCCAAAAACAGCCTGCGAAAAACGGAGCCAAAAGCAGAATCGCTACAGTACGTCTCATCATGTTTCTCTTTTATGGGAACCTCTAATAATCCATTTCTGCTACAATCGGCCCACTATATCAAATCCAGCGGCTCCGGCGAATAGCATA